>JAISGC010000002.1 GCA_031263295.1 Rickettsiales bacterium | reverse complement strand
CGCAATTTTTCAAGATGTTCTATCCCGCCCCCGCAAGCGGGGGCAGGAAAGGCCCCGCCCCTTGATTTCTTTCTTTTCTTCCTATAAAATCTTCCCGCAAGAAAGGAAAACAAATATGGCGAAGATAAAAACAATACACGCGCGGCAGATTATGGACAGCCGCGGAAACCCCACAATAGAATGCGATGTTCTGCTGGACGATGGGAGCTTCGGCCGCGCGGCCGTGCCGTCGGGCGCGTCCACCGGATCGCGCGAGGCGCTCGAACTGCGCGACGGAGGCAAGGCCTATGGCGGCAAGGGCGTTCTGACCGCGGTCAAGAATGTCAATGAAATCATTGCGCCCGCGTTCATAGGACAAGACGCGTCGGAGCAATTGCTGATTGACGCGGCGATGGTGTCGTTGGACGGCACGCCGAACAAATCGAAACTCGGCGCGAACGCGATTCTGTCGGTCTCGATGGCGGTCGCCAAGGCCGCGGCGGTGTCGGCGGGCAAGACGCTGTATGAATATATCGCAAGCATTTATTCCCCTACCCCGTCTGCGGCTGGCGCGGCGCGATTGCTGCCGGTGCCGATGATGAACATCATCAACGGCGGGGCGCACGCGGCGAACGGCCTGGACGCGCAGGAGTTTATGATTATTCCGCAGGCCGATTCGGTTTCGGAGCGCGTGCGAATCGGTTCGGAAGTTTTTCATAAACTGCAATCGATTCTGAAATCGCGGGGCTTGTCGACAGGCGTAGGAGACGAGGGCGGCTTCGCGCCGGATTTGTCGACGACGCGGGAAGCGCTGGACCTGATAATGCAGGCGGCGGCGGGCTATCCGATTAAACTGGCGCTCGATGTCGCGGCATCCGAGTTCAGGGACGGCGATATTTACCGATTCGAAGGCGCGGAAAAGTCCACCGACGAAATGATTTCGTTTTATGAAAAATTGTGCGCAGACTATCCGATTATTTCAATCGAAGACGGGCTTGCCGAAGACGACTGGGCGGGTTGGGCAAAGCTGACGGCGGCGCTCGGGTCGCGCGTTCAGTTGGTCGGCGACGATGTGTTTGTCACGAACCCGGAAATCCTGCAACGCGGAATCGACGAGCATGTCGCGAACGCGATTCTTATCAAGCTGAATCAAATCGGAACGCTGTCCGAAACGCTCGAAGCGATTCGCATTGCGAAAGACGCCGGATACAACACCATCATCTCACACCGCTCGGGCGAGACCGAGGACGCCTTCATCGCGGACCTTTCCGTCGGCGTCAACGCGGGCCAAATCAAAACCGGCTCTATGTCCCGAACCGACAGGATGTGCAAGTATAATCAGTTGTTGAGGATTGAAGAGATTTTAACGACTAACGACTAGTGACTAACGATTAACTGCGGCGCGACAATAAATATATGGCCTACCGTCGCGCCGCCGTTAGTCGTTAGCAGTTAGTCACTACTCACTAATATATATTATGCATACTCTCCGGCTTCTTCTCTGCATCGCGGTTTTTGCGGGGTTATTTATTTTGCCGGTGCATCTGGCGGGCTTGGCCAAAAAGGAAGCCTATGAGATGTGCCGCGTCCGGGTTTGGAATCTCTGCTTCGGATGGACGATAGTCGGATATTTCGTCGCGCTGTATTTTGCGGTTCAGAAAAACCCGGAGTGATTCCAACTACAAACTTGCTTTTTCCCTTTCCGTAATATAGAATGCGGGCGCTTTAATAAAACGAAGGAAAAATATCATGAGCAAATGGGTCTATAAGTTCGGCAACGGAAACGCCGAGGGCGGCGCCGAGGAAAAAAATCTGTTCGGCGGCAAGGGCGCGAACCTGATGGAGATGAACAAAATCGGGCTGCCGGTTCCGGCCGGATTCACGGTCACGACCGAGGTCTGCACATATTATTACGACCACAAGAACGAATATCCGACCGACCTGATGGACCAGGTCAAGGACGGCGTCGCGCACATCGAATCGATTATGGGAAAAAAGTTTGCGGACGCGACCAATCCGCTCCTCGTCTCGGTCCGGTCCGGCGCGCGCGTTTCGATGCCCGGAATGATGGACACGGTTCTGAATCTAGGGCTGAACGACGAGACGGTTTTGGGTCTTGCGAAGATTGCCAACAACGAGCGATTCGCTTACGATTCCTATCGCCGCTTTCTGATGATGTTCAGCGATGTGGTCTTGGGCGCGGACATCGATTTGTTCGAGCACACGCTTGAAAAAATGAAAGAGGACAAGGGCGTCAAGAACGACACCGATCTCACGGCCGAGGACCTGAAAGACTTGGTTAAAAAGTTCCGCGAAATCGGAGAAAAAATCGGCAAGGTCGTTCCGCAGGATCCGTGGCAGCAATTGCAGCTCGGCATCGGCGCGGTCTTCGGCTCGTGGATGTCGAAGAAAGCCATCACATATCGCAAGCTCAACAACATCCCGGGCGACTGGGGCACCGCGGTCAATGTTCAGGCGATGGTCTTTGGAAACAGCGGCGACGATTCGGGCACGGGCGTATGCTTCTCGCGCGATCCGGCGACCGGCGAAAACAAATACTATGGCGAATATTTATTGAACGCCCAGGGCGAGGATGTCGTCGCGGGAATCCGCACGCCGCAGCCGATGAGCAACGACGGCTCGGGCCGCGTGTCGCTGGAACAGGCGATGCCGGATGTCTATCAGGCGCTGGTCGATGTGCGCGCGAAGTTGGAATCGCACTATAAAGATATGCAGGATATGGAGTTCACTATCGAGCACGGGAAACTCTGGATGCTGCAATGCCGCAATGGCAAACGCACGGCGGCCGCGGCCGTCCGTATGGCGGTCGAGATGGTCGGCGAAGGCCTCCTCAAAAAAGAAGAGGCGATTATGCGAGTAGACCCCGAATCGCTCAATAATTTATTGCATCCGATTCTGGACCCGAAGGCCGAAAAGAAAATTATCGCGACGGGACTTCCGGCGTCCCCGGGCGCCGCGGTCGGTCAGGCCGTGTTCAGCGCGGACGACGCCGTCGCGTGGAAAAAAGACGGAAAGAAAGTCGTCTTGATTCGCCTTGAAACATCGCCGGAAGATATTGCCGGAATGGACGCGGCCGAGGGCATCATCACTGCGCGCGGGGGAATGACATCGCACGCGGCGGTGGTCGCGCGCGGAATGGGAACGCCCTGCGTTTCCGGATCGCCCGACATCGTGGTTGACTATAAAGACAAGTCAATGAAGACGACAGACGGCGCAGTGATTAAAGAAGGCGACTGGGTTTCCATCGACGGCGCCAAGGGCGAGATTATCGAAGGCGCGGTTCCGACGGTTTCGGTCGGCACGAGCGGAAACTTCGGAACGCTGATGGGCTGGGTCGACGAAATCCGCCAGATAAAGGTTATGGCCAACGCCGAGACGCCGCGCGACGCGAAAGCCGCGCGCGAGTTCGGAGCCGAGGGCATCGGTCTGGCGCGCACCGAGCATATGTTCTTCGACGCGTCGCGCATCACCGATATGCGCGCGATGATTCTGGCCGACGACGAGGCCGGACGCCGCGCGGCGCTGGATAAACTGCTGCCGTATCAGCAGGCCGACTTTGTCGAATTGTTCAAGATTATGGACGGGCTACCCGTCACAATCCGCCTGATCGACCCGCCGCTTCACGAGTTCCTGCCGCATACGGAGCCCGAGATGAAAGAGCTGGCCGATGCGATTGGAAAGACTCTGGACTTTGTGAAAGCGCGGTCCGAGCAACTGCACGAATCGAATCCGATGCTCGGGCATCGCGGATGCCGCTTGGCCATCACTTATCCCGAAATCGCCGAGATGCAGACCCGCGCGATTATCGGCGCGGCGCTCGCGGTTCAGAAAGACGGAATCAAAGTGCATCCCGAAATCGAAGTGCCGCTCGTCGGCTCGAAAAAGGAAGTCGATTTGGTCAAGAATGTCATCAACGCGACGGCCGAATCGATGTTTGCGGAAACCGGCGACAAGGTCGGCTATACCGTCGGCTCGATGATCGAATTGCCGCGCGCGGCCCTGCTTGCGAATGAAATCGCCGAATCGTGCGAGTTCTTCGAGTTCGGCACAAACGACCTGACCCAGACGGCGCTCGGGATGTCGCGCGACGACACCGGCGCGATACTGGACGAATACCGCGCCCGCGGCGTCTATGTCGCGGACCCGTTCGCCAGCATCGACCAATTGGGCGTCGGCCTGTTGATAAAGGACGCGGTTGAAAAAGCGCGCAAGGTCAAGGGCAAGGACATCTTCATCGGCGTCTGCGGCGAGCACGGCGGAGATCCCGAATCGGTCAAATTCTTCCATCGCATCGGCCTCGACGGCGTATCGTGCAGCCCGTTCCGGATTCCGATCGCCCGTCTTGCCGCCGCGCAGGCGGCCGTGAAAGACCCGCGCAAATAAAAAATGCCCCTTCGGGGCATTTTTTATTTTAATGACTAATGACTAATTTCTAATGAGCGGAAATTAGTAATTAGGCATTAGTTATTAGTCATTAGTCATTAAAATTATTGTTGCAATCCGCCCTGCTCTCCGATACAATTCGGCCATCCAACAAAAAAGGAGATAACGATGAACATATCGTTAAACAATGCCTGGGCGACTTGGATCGTTCTGGCGGTGGTGCTGAACTTGGCGGCGATCGTCATTTCGGTGCTGAAAAAGGGAAACAACGCGCAGTCCATCCGCGCGGTCGCGGTCGTCGGGACGATATTCGGATCCGTATGGCTCGGCCTGGCGTCGCTGATTTGGGCGGCCATAGATTTCTTGGTTCCCGCGGGCGTCATCAAGGTTCCCGGCGCGAAGAAAAAATAATTTTAGGATTAGGACTAGGATTAGGACTAGGAGGTGCTTGTTGTCGCGCCACAGCGTCGCCACGAGCCACTCCTAGTCCTAATCCTAGTCCTGATCCTTTACTAAAAAAGATATTTGTTATGGGCAACAGACTTGTCGGCTATGGGACATACCTGCCGGAAAAGATTATGACGAACGCGGACTTCGCCAAGGTTATGGACACCAGCGACGAATGGATTGTTTCGCGCACCGGAATGAAGGAGCGCCACTGGGCCCGCGCGGACGAGTCCGTCGCGGATATGGCGGCGACGGCCGCGCGGCGCGCGTTGGAAAACGCGAAGTTAAAAATCGACGATATCGATATGATAATCGCGGCGAATTGCACGGCCGAATTGGACTTTCCATCCGTCGCGGTTCAGGTGTCGGGAATGCTCGGCGCCGCGGCGAACATTCCGGCGTTCGATGTCAAGGGCGCGTGCACCGGCGCGATTTTCGCGATGCATTCGGCGCGCGCTTTTTTCAGCGCCGGAATGCACAAACGGATTCTGATTATCGGCGCGGAGAAAATGTCGCGCTTGGTCGATATGACCGACCGCAACACGGCGGTCTTGTTCGGGGACGGCGCGGCCGCCATGATTTTCGAGGCGAGCAGCAGCAATTTTTCGGGCATCGTCGATTCGGTCGTGTTTTCTGACGGCAAAGACTTTGGGATTCTGCACGGAACCGCGGACCACAAGATTTCTATGAACGGCCCCGAGACCTATAAGCGCGCGGTGCAGTATATGCCCGACGCCGCCAGATTTATTATGGACCACGCGGGCATCGCCGCGGACGACATAGACTGGATTGTTCCGCACCAGGCGAACATCCGAATAATTCAGTCCGGCGCCGAGCGCCTCGGCTTTCCGATTGACAAAGTCATCACGACGGTCGATCTGCACGGCAACACCTCGGCGGCGTCCGGTATGCTGGCCATGGCGTGGGCGATGGACAACGGAAAAATCAAGCGCGGCGATTTGATTATGTATCCCGCCTTCGGAAGCGGCCTGACCTGGGGCAGCGTTTTGATTCGGATATGACAATCACTCGCGCGGACTTTGCCAAACATATAAATAAAAACTTCGGCTTCGATATAGCCGAGGCGGGCCGCGTCGTCGATATAGTCTTCGGCGAGATGCGGGACGCGCTGCGGCGCGGTGAAGAAATAAAAATCACGAATTTCGGAACATTCGTTTTGCGCGACAAGGCGGAAAGAATGGGCCGCAATCCGAAAACCGGCCGCCCCGCGGTCATCGCCGCCCGCCGCGTCCCGTCGTTCCGCGCCGCGGAGAGTTTCAAGGGGGAGTTGAGAGGTTGATGCGCAAAGCGCGGTGTTCCCCTCCTTTGGAGGGGTGGCATTTTTTGCGGGGGTCATCGACCCCAGCAAAAAATGACGGGGTGGTGGCGAAGCGCAACACTGCCAAAACCAAAACAAACCACGAAGTGGTTTGTCATTCCCGCGCAGGCGGGAATAGGGCTTTAAGCCTTATAACAACAAACTTGTTTCACATACAAATGTAATTGTGAAAACAAGTAGTAGCTGAATGTAAGGTTTAGAACCCTATTCGCTCGGCGGCTTCGCCGCCTGTGCGTATCCTCGTTCTCGTTTTTGCTTGTGTCTGCGACACTTCGCAAAAACTGCGCTCGAACTTCGCCTTCGGCTCGTTCTCGCTGACTCGGATTCCCGCTTTCGCGGGAATGACAAAAAATCTCGTTGAGATTTTTTGTTTTGGTTTTTATACCCTACAAGACTGACGCACCACCCCGCCCCGCTTCGCGGGGCACCCCTCCAAAGGAGGGGAACACCGCGCGGAGTGTTTTTCTTCTTGCTCGAAATCAGCGTAAATTGCTAGACTTGAATCGTGAAGAGGGTTCTGATTTTTTTGACGATGATTGCACTGCCGGCGTGGGGCGCGACGGATAGAACCGGCGTGCGCAATCGCGCAAATGATTCGACAACCGCGCCGCGCACTCAAACTCAAACTGCAACTCAAACTAAATCCGTTCAATCGCGGGCGGCGATTGTGAACGCGCCCGCGACGCGCAAGACCAGCGTGGCCGCGCGCGCGGCGGCGACGCAGGCGACGCAGAAAAATACTGCGGCGCGCGGGCAACCCGCCCCGTCATCGACGGCGCGAAGCGCCGTCGATGCCACCCCGCCAAGGCGGGGAATGGCGGCGGGCGGAAATGCTCTGCCAGAAAAATCAGGCAGGCCAGCGCCGGTGCAGCTGCAAAGGACAATCGTCGCGCGGGCGGCGGCGGACGATGCCGTCGCGACGACCGCTTCGACAAAAACCGGCGCCGCATACGAGAAATGCAAGAACGCATACTATGCCTGCATGGACCAGTTCTGCGCGCAGAAAAATGAAAAATACCGGCGGTGCTCTTGCAGCGATAAAATATACGAGCTCGACGAGCAACAGAAACTTCTCGAATCGGCGGCCGAAAAAATCAACGAGTTCAACAGCGGTCTCGACGCGGTCGGGCTGACCGCCAAGCAAGCCGCGGCGATGCGGAACGCCACCGAGGGCGAGACCGCGATGGGCGACGACAAATCCGCGAGCAAGCGCCTGTTGGCCGCGATTATGAACTCCATCAGCGGCGCGGGCGAAACCAAGGTCGCGGGCGGCTCCTTGGAAAAACTCAACAGCGTTTCGTTCAATCAGGACGCCTTCGGCGCAAACGACAACGGGCAACTCATCGCGTCATACAACGGCGAGGCGCTTTACAAATCAATCTATGGCCAATGCCGGAATGTCGTGCGGTCGAGTTGCACCGACGACGGGTTGCAGCGCGCGGTCACGGCATATCTGATGTCGGTCGAAAACGACTGCGGAACCGTCGGAAAAATGATAACCGAAAACCGCGCGAAGATGAACGCCGCCGTCAAGGAGTCCGAGGCGATGCTGGGCCTCGCGCGCGTGGAAAATCGCCAGAATCACAACAGCGCGTCGGCGACCGAATGCCTGAATGCGGTCGAGACCGCGATAAAAGATCCGCAGGTCTGCGGGCCCGACTATAACAAGTGTCTGGACAACGGCGAGTTCATCGACAAGGATACCGGCCGGCCTTTCGCGGGCGTCGCGAACTTCTACGAGCTGGCCGAGCTGCTCGCGTTCGATTCGGGCATAGCGATCGCGGATCAAAAGCTCGCGCTCATTCCGGCGAACCGCCAGTTCGTGCAGAACTTCACATCCAGAAATAAAAAGTTCGCCGAGCCCGCGCTCGATAAATGCGTCGAGATTTCGGCCCAGGTTTGGAGCGACTATCTCGACAAGGCGATGTTGGAGATCCACTACGCCCAGGCCGCCAAGGTCGACGAGATAAAGCGCGGATGCTTCGATTTTGTTCGCGAATGCTATGTCGACGGAAAAAAATCCGTCACGGACTT
The DNA here is from genome assembly GCA_031263295.1 of Rickettsiales bacterium. GTDB lineage: Bacteria > Pseudomonadota > Alphaproteobacteria > Rs-D84 > Rs-D84 > JAISGC01. The sequence goes on along the minus strand of JAISGC010000002.1, from coordinate 1,090 downwards.
TATGAAGGACATAACCGATGTGTCGGGCGCGGCCTTGCAGCCCGAGACCATCGCGCTGACGGGGCAATTGTGCGAGAGCTATGTCAAAAGCTGCGACAAATTGTTCGGCGAAAATATAGTCTCGGAATACATCGCGCAAATCGACAGCAAAGATATTTCGACGACCTGCCGCAATGTGGTGAAAGAATGCTTCGACTCTTACGGCGGCGCGGGATACAACAATTTCTATAATCCCGCGTCGGGGCTGTTCAAGGCGGGCCAGGCCTTCGACTGGTTCGCGCTTTACGCGGACGAGGACAAGTCCAAGGTCTTGTCGCCCTGCGCGCGCCAGCTCAAAAGCATCGCGAACTGCGCGGGGTCGCCCGAGCAGTTGGAGAAAATATTCGGCGGCACGGACAAGATGACCGGAACGGAAGGCGGCAAGCCGGTATTCGAATACGGGACCTTGAAAAAGAATCTGCCGGGATCCGGATCGCCGATAAGCGAATACCTGAACCTGAATAATTTCCGCGAGACGGGCGTCGCGACCGAGGTCTATAATATTATAATCGGAAAGCTGACGACCGACTGCCTGAACTATTCGGGCTCGTTCATCGAATGGAGATACATATCGCCGATAAATTATTGCACGCGCCGTTCGATCGCTTCCAACTCCATCTGCGGCGGACTGACGCCGTGCCAGTCGATAATCGGCACGAGCAATTCGAGCTATTCAGAGATTGCGACCGATTACGGCGTCACGGATCAGGTGCAGAATATGTGCCCGAACGGATACGACCGCAGCATCGACACGCAGTCGTGGGGGATTTGCAGCTGCTGGCAGAACGGCGGGCGCCAGCCGGACAACCGCACGAACGGCCAGCCCGGATGCTACGCCGCGTCGGCGGACGGCTCAAATCAGCGCGCCATAAACGACGAAGACCAGGCCTGCCCGATAGGTTCCGCGCTCAACACCGATAATAAATGCACCTGTCCGGGCTCTGTCAGTAATCCCGGCAACTGCTACGGCACCCCAACCCCAAATCTGTATGATATGACGAAGGTACCGCGGGGGGGGGGGGGGTAGCAGGTAAAAATCGCCGCGTCGGGG
>JAISGC010000079.1 GCA_031263295.1 Rickettsiales bacterium | reverse complement strand
ATAGATTCGCTTGGGCTCGCTCTGCGAGCCCCTAGCGAATCTTGGGTGGGGGCTTCTCTGCTCTGCGCAGGCGCCGCCCTAACCGCGCCCGACACGGCGACCCTCGACGCGACCGCCTTCCCGGAAACACTCTTGCTTTCCGTCTGGCTATTCTCTGTTCTCTGTTCTCTGTTCTCTGTCGCTTCTGATACCTGCTCGCTGATACCTGATACCTGTTTTATGGGCCCCCCTCCGCGGCTCGCGCGCACGACATCGTCGGCCGCGGCACCCGCAGACGCAATAAAAACCACCGCCAAAAACGCGACAATCCGTTTCAATTTACACTGGAAATTATACCACAAAACGCGCGGACTTTATAATCGAAAATGCGGCCGCGGCGCCCCCGATCAAATCCCCGCGCCGACGAACGCAAGCCTTTGCAGCGAATATCCGTTCGTTGCCGTGATGGCGAAACTGCCGAAATGATGCGCGCATGCGGCGACGCAGTTCTCCAAGCCGGAGCCCCAAACATTTGCCCCGATAAGAATCCACGGGGTTTCGACCGGCCAGGCTATCTTGCACCAGCAGTTGGTCCCAGTCGACGCGGCATCCCGAACGACTCGATCGCGATATACGACTATATTTTGATCGCTTTTGGTCGCGAGACCTGCAAATTGCGGGGTTGCGCAGAATCCGGACGGCGCGCCGGTTCCCGAATATGTCGCCGTCGTGTCGCAATAGCCGTTCGGCCCCCCTCCGCCGGGACAGCAATCGGGTCCGGAAACGAACGACCCGTCGGCGGCATTTTTCGCGACCTTCCCGTATGCCCCGAAGCCTCTCACGCACATTTTCGCCGCTTGCGCCGAAGGCGCAAGCGTAATGAGCAATGCGCAGTGAGCAATGAGCAATAGGAGTTTGCTATTGCGTTGTCGCGCGTCGCTATTGCTCATTGCTCGTTGCTCATTGCTAATTTGATTTTTCATAATTTTTCTCCCTGTTTTGTTTTCTTGGCGATGCCTTCCCGCGGGTGTTCCCCTCCTTTGGAGGGGTGGCCCCGAAGGGGCCGGGGTGGTGGCGATAACAGGCTGTGCCCGATTTAATCACCACCCCGGCCGCTGCGGGGCCACCCCTCCAAGGGAGGAGAACACCGCGCATCAGGCACGGCTTCGTCGGGAAAACTTGATAGAGGCCGGGGGTTCGAAAATCATAGAAATGAATGATTCCGCAAAGATTGCTCGATGCGGCCCCCGACCATAGCGGGACCGGTCGGACCCGCATTGGGTCATTGACCGGATCGGCCGGACAGACCTGGCCAAGTGCATAAAAAAGCGGCCGCACGGCCGACAATTTTACGCGCGGATAACGACGGGAAAAGCGCCCGCCGCATTTCTAAGAGCTTTCGACAGCCCGAACGCAAGTCTCCCAACTCGGTTCCGATGCATTATAATTCGTCCTGGATTTTTTATCAAGCGATTTGTTGCGCCCCGGGATTTTTCTGCTAAACTCCGCGGTATGAAAAAGGACATTGATTTCATAAATCTCGCAATCCAATACGCCAAGGAATCCGTAGATAACGGGGAATATCCCTTCGGCGCGGTCGTTGTGAAAGACGGCCAAGTCGTCGGCGACAGCAGGTTCAATTTTTCCAAATACGCGGGCAACCTGAACCACGCGGAAATATGCGCGATTGTGAACGCCTGCGAAAACCTGAAAACGGATACGCTCGCGGGCTGTGTTCTCTATTCCAGCTGCAAGCCCTGCGGCCTGTGCATGGGCGCGATAAAATGGGCGGAGATAAAAGAGATACACTACGCGATGGACAAATCGGACGCCCGGGAAATCGGATACGCGGACGAGATTTTTTTCGACGACGCCGCGCCGGTCTCCGAACATAAAATCACCGCCGCCGATTTGCCGGGCTATATGAAAGACTGGTATGACAAAAAAGTGATTAGTGATTAGTATGTGCCGCCTACATAGTTATGACGCGATACTATTCCAGAGTATTTTTTGACAAGATTTCTGAAAGAAATCTTGTCAGCCCCGCGTAGGCGGGGCCAGGGCTTTAAGACCTATAACGAGAAACTTGTTTCACATAAAACGATAATTGCAAAAACAAGTAGTAGCTGAATGTAAGGTTTATAGCCCATTCCCGCCTACGCGGGAATGACAAAAATCCCTTGGGTCTACGACTCTCGGGATTTTTGTTTTGGTTTTGCTTTTATTACTGCATCACAACCCCGGGCCCCAGCCGGTGCCGAAGTCGCGCACGCTTCCCTCGCCCGTGACGCCCGGCGTGGATTCGAGGCAGGCCTCGCGTATCGCCTTGGAGTTCGTCGATGTCGCCGGGTCGGGCGCCGCGGTCGCGCCCGTGTTGCCGGTTATCTCGTTGAACAGAACTATATTGCGGCATGTGTTCTTGCCGACGACCGGCTCGTTCGCGCAAGTATCCGAATCCGAACCGCCGACGACTTCGAGCGCGTCCCGCTCGCAGACCATCTCCTCATAGCACGACGGCACCTCGGCCGACTGCGCGCAATAGTTCTTTATCCGCGCGGCCGTCCACGAGGTGTTGGTGCTCACCTGCGTCTCATAGCACGAATAGATCTCGCCGACGCAGGCCAAGAACTTCTCCTTGCCCGCGGCGACGGCGTTCGCCCGGTCGGTATCCTTGTTTGTCGCGAATTCGAGGCGCTTTTTCTGCAAGAGCTGGGTCGCGGCGATTTTCTGATAGGCCATATTCTGGGCCTGGGTCTTCAACTCCTCGCCATAGACATCGCAGTCCGCATTCGCGTCCAAGACATATTTTTGCAAAATGGACAGCCTCGAATCCGCGACGGGCCGCCGGATGGTCGCGTATGGGTCGCCCGAACTCGCCGCGTATCCGAAGCAGGCCGCGGTCCCGGTGTTGGCGCCGTTGGTGTTCTTCGGAGTGACGAACTCGATATCGTTTCCGTCGTTGGTGATGGTTATGTCGCTGTTGTAATTATAGGGTCCGGATCCGCCGCCCTGCTCGGTCGGCCGCGTTCCGCAGGCCTCATAAATGCCGTTGAAGCAAGCGTCCAAGACCCGCCCGCAGACATTATTGTGCGCGTATTGGTAAAGCGCATAACCCCATGTCTGGGCCAGGCGATCGACGGATGTCGTCTCGTCGGTAAGAAGCCCTCCGCTTCCGTTGACGACAAGGTCGGTGTTCGTGAAGGCGTCCCAAAGATTCGCATCGTCGTTATACGAGAATGTGTTGACCTCGTTCAAGGTATCGGCGTAAGTCTGCAACGATGTTAGAATATCCGAGTCCGCGCCGTTCAAGACATCCATCCATTTGCCGTCGCCGAGGCCGTTATACATAGTATTGCAGGTTGTGCTCATCGTTGAGACGCAGGCCGCGGTGTCAAGCATCAGGTGGCTGTCGCACCAGGTTTTCATCGCGGTGCTGGCATTGCTGGCGGTCGCATTCGCGGCCTTGTAGGCATCGCGGTAAGACACGCAGTTCAACGACTTTTCCGCATCGGTCAGCTCGAACGCGGACTTTATCGTCTCGCCCTTGGTCGCAATGAGGAGCGACAACTCGCCCGAAACTTTTAAGAGGTCCTCTTTCGCGGTCTGCAAAGTCTGCTCGACCTGATTGAATGTTTTGACGCGTCCCGCGCAGGCGCAGCGGCGCTGGCCGGGATTGCGCGCGGTGCAGATTTCGTCCATGCAGGTATAGTATGACTGCAAGCAATTGCTGTAAGCGTCGGCCGAAATCATTCCGGTGCTGGTGTCGACGACGGACGAATAGGTCTTGGTGGCCAGGCTGGTGGACAGGCTGTTGTTGGTCGAAGCGCGAATTGCAGAACCCGACAATCCCACGCGGGCCTGCGTTGCCTGCTGAACGCCCGCGCGAGCGCGAACCGCGCGATTGGCGGCGGCCGCAGTGCGGGTCGTGGCGGCGGCGCGTTGCCCGATTACGCGGGCCGAAGTTCTTTGCGCGACGCCGCGTGTCGGCGCGGCGGCCGGCGCAGCCGATGTCGCGGCGACAGACCGAGCGCTTGCGGCGCGGGCCTGCGTTCCGCGGCTAACCGCGGAACGGCTTTGTGTTGCGGGCCCTGCGGGCGCTGTCGCATTGACGACTGCGGCGCGCGAACGGGTCGATCGACCCTGCGTCGGAACGGCGCCCGCGCGAGGCGCATTGCTATGGGCGGATTGGGCTCCGGCGGAAATGCCGCGGACGCCCGCGGCGCTGGCTTGTGTTCTTGCGGTCGAGCGCGAAGAAGCGCGCGGGCTGCGCGCGGACGATTGCACCGGCTCATAGGTCTCAATCGGGTCGGCGAAGGCCGAGGCCGAAAAGAAAACGGACATTAAAAACAGACAGCTGACCGCCAGGAAAAGACATCCCGCGATATTCTGCAACTTCGCATAAAGTTTCCGCGATTTCATCCAACGCTCCATATTTGCGGTAATTATACCAAAAAGCGAAAATAGGGACAAGGGAAAAGGGACCAGCAAGTTCCTTTCCTGCCCCCGCTTGCGGGGGCGGGATAGATTTCGTTAGCGAGCGAAGCGAGCTTACGAAATCTTGGGTGGGGGTTCAATCTGGGAAAGCAAAATTATTCCAGAGCGCAGGGAGAATATCCACCCCCACCCAAGTTTTGCTAAGCCGCGCTTCGCGCGCCAAGCAAAACTTTCCCGCCCCCATAAATGGGGGCAGGAAAAGACTCTGGAATCTTATTTCTACCACTGCAACGATTTAACGGATTTGTTCCCGACGGTATCCCCAAACATATCGCGCTTTTTTTCGGTCAGGGTTTGGAAAGTGTCCGAAGAAATCACGCGCAGAACGATTGAATCGTCCGAGCGCTGGGACAGGACCGGAATGATGCGCCGGTCGACTATGCCGGAATCTTTAAGAACCTGCTCGATAATGGCCAAGCGCCGCGCGGCCAACTTGCGGCCGTCGTAAGAACGGGTCGAGCGCTCGGAGATGGAAATCTGCACCGCGCGCTTTGGGTTTGCGGAAACGATGCCCGCATATTCGGCCAACAAATTATAGTTATCGCGCGACAATGCGGAATCGTCGTCATAGAATCCGATTTTGATTTCGAGCGGACGCACGCCGCCGGATTGCTCGGACAAGTCGCGCGCGGAATCGAACTCGCCCTGACTATCGTCCGTCGCAACCTCGTCGAATCCGTCTTCAATCTGGTATGTAGAAAGATGCTTGTTCTCGACCGAGAATGTGCGCTTGAACGCCTTCTTCAATCCCGACGGAGACAATTTGGTCAACGGCACTTCGTCCTGGTTTTTGTATTCAATTTCTTCTTCGGCCTCAACCTTGGGCGCCGCTGGCATAACTGATTTTTTAGGAGCGGGCGCGAACTTCGGCGCGGAGCGGATGACGCCGGGCGCGCGGCGGGATGCGGGCGCTGACCGGCGCGTGGTTTCGTTGTCGGCGGCGTTGGTCGGAACCGCGGCTGAGTTGCCGCCAGAGCTTGCGCCGACGCCAGCTTTTTTGACGCGGCTTCCGACGGATTTCACTGCATTGTTCCGCGGACCCGATTGATCGCGCGCAGACCGGTCGCGGTCTACGGCCCGAACGCTGACCGCGGCGAATAAATTATCAAGATTTTCTTCGGGCAGCTCGAACTCGTCCGCCGCATATTTTTTATATTCCGATTTTTCGGGCATCCGAAGCGGCGCCTCGTTATTGGCCCATAAAGATTCAGATGGCTTTCTTGGAATCAGAACTTCATTAGTCCCTAGTCCCTGGTCCTTAGTCCCTGATACCTGTTCCCTGATACCTGATACCTTTGGCACGCCATACAATTCCATCGCCGAGACAGAGCGATTGTAATCGACCGGCGGCAGCTCGGCAAAGCCGAGCGCCGAGCCAGTCGACATAACCAACAACAAACAAACTGGGAATCTGCTCATTCCTTTCCTTCCTGTTCGGAGTTTAGAAAAAAACCGACACGCAGGGCAAGAGTTATTTTAATGAATAAAAATTATAAGGGATTATTCCAGAGCGCGATTCCCCTTCCCTTTGGGAAGGGGTGGCGGCGAAGCCGCCGGGGTAGGGGAAATAATAATGCAGCTTCCACTACCCCGTCATCGGCCTGGGTCTGCGACCCCGGCCGATGCCACCCCTTCGCCAGCGAAGGGGAATCGCGCTCTGGAATAATTTATTTATTCTTTATTCATTATTCGTTATTATTTATTCATTTTACTTCTCACCGCCCTCTCCGCCGCGTCCAGCAATCGCAAATAATCCCCCGCCGTCGCGTTCGCATTCGCCGCCGCCGCAGCCACGATATTTTCTACCTCGGTCTTGCCGGTTCGCTCCGCGGAAAACGCCGCGCGCATCAGCGGCCAAAGCGCCGTCATCTGCAAGTCGCCGAGATTCGCCGCGCCGCCCGCATCCCAAAAGAACTTCGGGTTCGCGGAATCTTCAACGCGCGACGACACGACCAACTTCGGCGACACCGAGCCCGAAAACCCGACGCTCGCCTCGACCGCTTTCACATGGCCCTTCGCCATATCGAGCGTCCCCGATATTTTCAAGATAGCCGGGCCCGTTCCCGCGACGGAAAACCCCGACAGATAAAGATTCTCCGCAACCATTTCTTCGGCCGATACGGAACGGAATTGGGACTTGCCGAAGATATTGATTTCGGCGGCGTCTATCGCGCGCCCGTCGGATGTTATCGGCCCCAGGACCGAGGCCTCGCCGAATGCCTCAATCGGCGCCGCCCAGTCCAAGCGGTTCATAACATTGGCGCGCGTCGCCTCGATTGAATCGGCGGTCAATAAATCCTGAATCTCGACATTCTCGCCGGCGATGTTTTTCACATCGACAAGGTTATGCCCGCCCAAGGATAGGTCGGACTGCATCGTCGCATCGGCCGCCGACTTGCTGGGCAGCCGCTGCAAGTAATCTCCGCCCGAACGGAACGGCCGCGTCTCGGCCAAGACCGCATGCGCCCCGACATTCGCGCCGAACTTCGACATAGGCGCGGCCCAAGTCCCGAACGCGCCGTAGAGCATCCGGCCGTCGGCGAAGCCCGACGCCTCGCCTCCGGACTGCGCGATTTGCCGCGTGCGCAATGCGGCCATATTTCCCTCGTCGAAAATAACCACGCCCTGAACAAAAGCGCGCCCCGCCGAGTCTTTGGATTTCACGACGCGCAATTGAACTTTCGATCCGGCCAATTCTTCCGCGGGCAGGTTCAGGTCCGCCAACCGCACGCGCGTGATGTTCGCGGACACCGGCTCCAAGAGTTTCTGCTTGTTGTCGAAAATATATTGTTCAAGGGCGTCTTTGACCAGCCTGATTTTGCGCACCGCCACGGCGTCGGCCGCCTTGTCCCTCTGGTCCAGCGCAAACCTATACGCAAACGGCATCATCGCCATAAACACCCCGAGGGCGAGAAGCAATTCCAACAACCCCGCACCAGTTTGCAATTTAAGACAGGATTCCAGAGCGCAATTCCCCTTCGCTGGCGAAGGGGTGCCCCGCGTAGCGGGGCGGGGTAGTGGAAACAAAAAATCAAAAAACTTCTTCACCGCCACCCGCCCTCCAACACTTCCGAAAAGTCCGCCGACGCGCCGGACACGCTCCGCCCGCCCAGAACCAATTCCGAAAACTTCGGCCCGGTTCCGCCGGTATTCGGAAACGCCCAGCTACCGATTTTAACCGGCTGGTCCGAACGCAGCAATTCTCCCGAAATGGTCAGTCCGAATCCCGGCATAAACCGCAATGTCCCCGCGTCCAAATACGATGTCTTTATAACCTTCGCGGTCATCCCGGCAAAGCCCGACGCCGTGCGGGAATACGACGACTTGACCTCGAACTTATTCGCGACGACCAAACTTTGCGCGACCGAGGCGCGGTCGGCGGTCATCTCTCCGCGCGGGCTCTGAAAGTTGTCGGTATAGAGATTCCGAAATCCGACGGCATCGCCCTGCGCGCGGACGCTCGTCAGAACCGACTTTTCGGGATTGAGATTCAGCCCCCCCATAAAATACAAAGAATCGGTCGCTATGACCGGCGTCTTGACCAAGTACGCGTCGATTCCAGTCGCGGTAAGTTTTTTCGCATCGACCGACCCGACATCGGTCATGGCAAAGCCGCCCATGGAAAAGTCGCGCTTCATTGTCGACAGGCCCGCCTCGGACAAGACCATCCTGTGAAGATATTTCGCCGTGTCGTCGTTCTGGCGGAGCGTGCGCACGCGGACAACCACATCGCCGGGCTGGGCGTTTTCCCCAACCTCGACCGCCCAGTTTCCAACCGCGCTGTATGCCATTCCATCGGGTTCGGCGACCGCGGCATCCATTCCAATCCGATGCGCCAACGCTTGGGATTTCAAGATGTCGCCGCCGCCCGCGCCCGGGCCGTCGCCCGCAAAGATGGCAAAGGCCGCGACTCCGTCTTTCGATTTCAGCATAAAGACGCGTATATCGGCTTCGCCGCTTTCGATTTCGACAAACTCGTCCGCGGGCAGGTCGGCCGCGCGCAATCTTATAAAGTTCCGTATCGGATCGGTCCGCGAAATAATATCTTTGGCCGCGCCGACTATTTCAAGGTCGCGTCCGATATTGGACATCTGGCGGTATGCCATAGGCATGGCCGCGCCCGCAATCAACAGAGCGAACAGCATTTCCAACATAGAGGCGCCGCGTTCTAATAACACTTTGAGCCTCCCGCGTCGATGCACTTTTTGATTTCTATCCTATGCTCGATTCTGTTCAAGAGAACAAAGCGGCAGACTATATTGTCGGTCAAAGATTGCGCGCTGTATTTGCCGCCGAGTTTCTCTATGACGCTCTTGCACGATTCCAGCTTTCCATTATTGTCGGCGGCATTGATTGGTATTTTTAAGGCGTCGTTCGCGATTGTCCCGACCAGCGCGTCGGGCAGGACGCTGGTCCCGGCGGGCCGTATTTCAAGAACAGACGCGCCGCCCGAACCGCCGCCCAATAGTTCGCTTGAAGTCATATCGCGAAGAACGATATTGTCCGCCAAGATTTTATCGACGCGGATTCCGGTTCCCGCAGTATATTCAAGGTCGGTCCCTTCGGCATTCAAGAAAACATCCTGGCCGCGGCTGGCATCGAGGTATGCGCCAATATCGAGCTTCTCGACCGATATGGTTATGTTGGTGGTCGACGCGCCGTTCCTGATGTCCCAGTTCGCGGGCCCGGCGAAACTGGTCCGCCCGGCCGTCATATTAAAATCGCGAACGGCAATGCGCCCTGCGGTCAGGGCCGGAATATCGCCATAGTTCCCGACGCCGTTGGCCGAGAATCTCCCGGTGGTCAAATCGCTCCGCGTGATATTCAAGGGATTGCCGCCAGCGGCATCCGAGAACCAGACTTTTCCCGCGCGCACGCCGCCGATTTCGTTTTTGTTCTTGCGGTCGGCCTCGATTCCAGACAGCCTGAAATCGCCCGCCGAAACGACCTTTATCTCCGCCGCGCCCGCGGTGATTTTTCCGGCCGAGACATTATTGTCGTCCATTTTAAGGTCGGTGTGGAAAACATTCTTCAACGGATTTTTCGCCTTTCGCGCGACCAGTTCGGAAAACTCCTCGTCCTCGGGCACGCGCACCCAGATGTCGTCGGGGCTCATATCGAGCCCGCGCGGAATCGCCGCCTCCCAGCCTCCGGTCTCGCCCAATATCTTATCGCCTTCGACCACCGCGCCCCAGAATCCGATTTGGGATAAAATATCGGCGCGCCGCATAACAGGCAGCTTTCGCTTCGGCTCGGCCGCGCGCAGGAACGCCAAAATGTTCGGCCCGTCTTTTGCGACAATCAATGATATTTCGTGGTTCAGCGGCGTTTTCGGAATAAAGCCCAAGGGCAATCCGAAGGGCTCCAAATTGTCAATCAGCGCGTCGCCGGAGAACACCTTGATTCCGATGGGAAGATTATCGGCCTCCTCGAACAGGAACGCGCGCGCGGCATCCCAAGCGCCGGTGATCTGGGCCGCGGTGGCGGCGTCGACGCGGGCCTCGCCGCCGTCCTCGATTTTTTTAACGAACACGGGCAGAAATCCGATGACAAGGGACAACGCCAGCAGCGCCTGCAACATAAAGTTCCCGCGATTGTTCGGCATTGTCCCTCCTACGGAGACAAGTCTAATAACAAAAACGCAGAGATTCAAGAGTTTTAATGAATAAATAAAACCAAAACAAAAAATTGCAAAGCAATTTTTTGTCATTCCCGCGCAGGCGGGAATAGGGCTCTAAACCTTACCTTTCAACATACTTGTTTTTGCAATTACATTTGTTCGTGGAACAAGTTTTCCGTTATAAAGTTAAAAGCCCTATCCCCGCCTGCGCGGGGATGACAAACGATTGTTTCACAATCGTTTGTTTTAGTTATTGATTAAAACCTTTATAAATGTTTTCTTCCCCTTCTGCACCAGGAGCTCCGGCGCGGGCAGGACGACCTGGTCGGCCGATGCGACGCGAGAGCCCGCAATCGAAAGGCCGCCTTGCTCTATCGTGCGGCGCGCTTCGGTCTTTGACGAAAACAAGCCCGTCAGCATCGCGAAGTCGATCGCCGCCATCGGAAGCGTCGCGCGGATTTTTAATTCCGGCGCGCCCGCGCCGTCGCCCGCGAACACCGACTCGGCGGCGCGTTCGGCGGCAACCGCGGCGTCTTCGCCGTGCGCGATTTTCGTCGCGTGAAAGGCCAGGACTTTTTTCGCTTCGTTGAGTTCGGCGTCGCGCAAGCTCGACAGCCGCGCGATTTCATCCCGTGGAATCTCGGTGAAAATCTTCAAGAACTTTTCAACATCCGCATCCGCGACATTGCGGAAGTATTGCCAGTATTCATATGGCGTTGTCTTGTCCTCGTTCACCCAGACGGCATTGCCCGCGGACTTGCCGATTTTTTCTCCGCGCGAATCAGTTATCAATGGCGTCGATAAAACGAACGCGGGCGCGGCCATTTTTTTGCGTATCAGGTCGATGCCCATTATGCAGTTGCCCCACTGGTCCGCGCCGCAAAATTGTATCTCGCAATCGTGCGCGCGATAGAGTTCCAAAAAGTCCACCGCCTGCATCGTCATATAGTTGAACTCTAAAAATGTCATCCCGGTCTCTAACCGCTTTTTGACCGACTCCATCGACAGCATATGCGGAACAGTGAAGGCCGCGCCGTATTCGGCCAGCCACTCCATATGGCCGATTTTTTTCGACCAGTCGTAATTGTCGACCATCAGCGTCTCGCCGCCGCCTATGATTTTCGTTATGGATTTGCGCAGTCCCGCAAGGTTCGTTTTCAGCTGCGCCTCAGTCAGCATCGGGCGGCTGGTATCCCGCATCGACGGGTCCCCTATGCGGCCCGTCGCTCCGCCGACAAGGCCAATCGGCCTGTGTCCGTAATTCCTGAACCAACGCATCAGCATCAATGACGCAAGATGTCCTACATGCAAAGAATCGCCGGTCGGGTCCGTGCCCCAGTATCCGGTCATCTTTTTTTCGTTCAGGCGCGCGCTCAACCCGTCCATATCGGAACACTGGTATATAAACCCGCGCCATTCCAACTCGTGCAACAAATCGTTTTTCATGCCCGGATTATAGCAAGATAATGTCTTGCAATCAATTTCTGTTTCAGTTATAATTTTTCGGAACCAGTTGGGATGACTGGCTCGGGCCATAGAAAGCCCATAGTAATGCGGCGCGCTTTTCGCGTCGTAATCCGCGCGTAAAATTGTCGGCCGTGCGGCCGCTTTTTTATGCCCTGGCTTCGCCTTCGGCTACGCCGGGCTTACGCCAGACTTCCCTGCTATGGTCGGGGGGCCGCATCGAGTAATCTTTGCGGGATCATTCATTACTATGATTTTCTAAACCCCCGGCATCAAGTTTTCCCGACGAAGCCGTGCCTGATGCGCGGTGTTCCCCTCCTTTGGAGGGGTGGCATTTTTTCGTGAAACGAAAAAATGACGGGGTGGTGGCGAAG
>JAISGC010000055.1 GCA_031263295.1 Rickettsiales bacterium | reverse complement strand
TCCCCAAGGGGAGAAGGGGAATCGCGCTCTGGAATAATCGCCTCGATAACTGCCGCCACGCAACCGGCAATCACAAATGTCAGGCCAATCGCCCCGACAACCGACATAGACGCCGCAAGACCCGGCGCGCCCAATGCTATGTTCGCCAGCGGATTCCACGGATTTATCAAAACCTCGCGAATGTAAAGCGCGCCCGCGGCGCCGGTCGCGAACACCAATGCCCGCCGCCATCCGGCCGATTGTCTTGCGGCCGCCATAAACGGCATTCCGAAAACCACTGCGCCGAGCGCCGCCAGAATCCCCCACACCGCGAACCGCAATCCAACCTGCGGAATCGCGCTCGCCGTCCAATAAAAATTCGCCACGCACCAGCCAGCTCCCCAGAACATGGCCAGGGATGCCCGGCGGTGCGTGTTTCGATGAAACACACAGATATAATACGCCGCGCCGATCGACGCAATCGCCATAGGCCACCAGCCAAACGGCGCGAACGCGAGCGACCCCGCCGCCCCAAGTCCAGCCATCAAAATACAGGAAATTATTTTCATACCCGCGATTTTAATCAATCGCGTCCGCGCGCGCAAGCGAAACAATCCGCCGTCGCGCAACGGGTTCACTATTTCACTTTTTCCCGCCGGGCGATTGTGTTATAATTGCAAAAGGAAATGAGAAAAATTATTGCCTTTGCGTTTGCGGCCGCGTTTTGCCACGCGGGTTTCGCCGCCGACAACGCGCGCCCGAATCCGCGCGGGGCCGCGACCGCCACGACTTCCAAGGCCGCCAGCCTGACGGGGCGCGGCGACAAAGAGGCCGAACAGCGCGAGATTCTCGAACAAAACACCAAGTCCAATCGCTCGACAACCAGCCGCGGCGTCATAGTCCCCGAGCGCGGCCTGACCCGCGCCGTCCCAATCAATAACGGCGGCCTGAACGCAGGCAGCGGCCCGCAAGTCGGCCGTTCAGCAATTCAGATTACCCGCGCGCCCGCCGCGTCTTCGCGCTCGGCGATGGTGCCGCGCGGCAATGCCGGTGGCGGCGTCATCGCCGGACCGATGCGCGGCTCGGCCGCGACCGCTCGCTCGGCGACCGCCGCGCGCGCCGCGGTTATGGGCGGCGTTCGCGCCGGACGCGGCGCGCCTGCAAAGGGCGCCGGAGGACCCGCGCGCGCGCGCGCGGCCGCAATCGGCGGCGTGGTCAATGCTCCGAACAATGCGCGCGCAACGGCTCTCTTCACCAACACCGCCTCGATGGGCCCGGAATATAATCAGTGCCGCGAGGCGTATTTCGCCTGCATGGACCAGTTCTGCGGCTTGAAGTCCGATGTCTACCGCCGGTGCCTGTGCTCGGACAAGTTCCGCAGTTTCCGCGACCGCGAGGAGGCCTTCGACGCCGCCAAGCAAATGATTCTGCAATTCAACGACCAGAACCTCTATGCAATCGGACTGACCGCGGACGAGGCGAACGCGATGTCGACCGCCAGCGAGGGCGAGTCCGCATTGAAGACCGACAAGTCCGCGTCGGCCGCGATGCTCGAAAATATCAACGCGCTTTTGGCCGGAACGAAAAAGGCCTCCGATGTCCCGGCGACGACTTCGTCGAGCTCGGCCGCGCAAAAAGTCCTCGGCGGCGGATCGTCGTTGAATCTGAACTTCAACACATCGTCTGGCGACATTTGGGGCGGCGGCTCGACATCGACCGATCCTTTCGCGACGGCATCGAACGGAAACAATCGCGGCTCGACCAATGCGGTCAATCTCGATACTTTGGAGGGCAAGGCCCTTTACGACGCGGTCTATTCGCAGTGTATGTCCGTGTCTTCATCCTGCGCGAACAACCAGGCCTCGGCGAATATGGTCGCGAGCGCTTACACTATTTTGATTTCCCAGGATTGCAGCGCCTATGAGAAAAGCTTGGATGCCCAGCGCCAAGCCCTCGAATCCACAATCCGCGAGGCGAACAATGCGATGACCGCCGCGCGCCTCGAAGACTATCGCGCGCACAATTCGGCGTCGGTCAACCAGTGCATCGCCGCCGTCCGGACCGAGATTCAGGACCCCTATGCCTGCGGTCCGAAATGGGAGCGCTGCCTCGACTTCACCGGGCTTTACATCAGCGCGACCACCGGCGAGCCGATTTACTCGCCGCAGCTCTTCAAGCTGAAAGACCAGATAAATCTGAACAATCTGAACGATACCGCGAACAAGGTTTTCCTGGATAATCTGGATAAACTGCGCAGCCGCGCGGCCTCGGCGCTGAACACCTGCAAGGACGATTCCGATGCGGTCTGGGCCGCCTTCAAGCAGCAGGCGCTGATTGAAATCGCGCAGGCCCAGGACGATAAAATCGAGTCCGTGAAAGACAACTGCGTCTCGATGATGACGCAATGCTATAACAAGCAGACCGGCGATCTGAATATGTTCGCCGAGGTGAAGGGCGACGAGGCGATGTCGACCGCGGTCCAAAGCGCCTCGGCCGGAATCGGCGTGCGCGCCGCCAGCTCGATGTGCTCGGACAAGGTGCTGGCCTGCGCCGCGCTTTACGGCGACAGCGACGGATGCGTGGTCTCGGACACCGGTCAGGTCTCGGACGCGCAGAACAAAAAGTGCGGGCTCGCGGCCTTGCGCGCGTTTGTGGAAACCGTCGACGACACCAAGGTCTCGACAATGTGCGAATCAGAATTAAAAAGATATATGGCCGACCTGTGCTATTACGACGACGGGTCTTGCGACACTCCCGACAGCGAAGGCAACTGCACCCAGGCGCAAATAGCCGCGAAAAAGGCGCGCGTGATTGCGGCGGGAAGCTGGTCTGCGGACGCCTGCGGAAGCCGGCCGTTTTTCGGCACGGGCAGCGTGTATGAGGCCTTGGTCCAGCGCGCGGATGTCGCGTGCCTGAACCCTGACACAAAACAATTCGACCCTTCGGGCCAGCAGACTATAATCAACCTGATGGGCGGGTATCAGAAGCTCTGCGAAGAAATCGGCGGCGGCAGATGGGATACTAATACCGATACATGCAAAATCGTTCCGGTGCAATGATTCCAGAGCCTGGTGGGGTGTGTTTCGATGAAACACACCTTTTTTATTTTCGATGGGCCGGGGTCGCAGACCCAAGGCCCGGAGAAAATAAAAAATAATTGTCCATCGCTTTATTGCAAATAATAAAAAAATCGCGTAAAATATAAGAACAGGCTTTGTGGCGGAATGGTAGACGCTGGGGACTTAAAATCCCTTGGTCATTGCGACCGTGCGGGTTCGAGCCCCGCCAAAGCCACCACCCTTCGCGGCTCCGCCGCTTCGGGCGGCAAGCCGCGGATAAAAAATGAAAAAATTACTTTTTATATTTTTTTGCTTGTGCATCGTCAGGTCCGCAACTGCCGCCACAATCGTAAATGTCGAAGTCTTAAACATTCGTTCCTGCGCGGGAACGCATTGCAATATTGTCGGAAAATTAAATAGACATGAAAAAGTCCTTGTTGAAAACTATGTCGGTGAATGGGTGAAAGTTAGAAGCATAAAAGGAGATGGGTTTGTTATAAGAACTTCTTTGCATTCGTATGTGGACAATTCATATAATTCTAACATTACCGCAGAGGATATTGGAATATATTTACTTATATTATTGGGGGCAGCAATTTTTCTGTTGATATTGTTCGCGCCTTCGTTAGCTGCTCGTAATAATAAAAATGGAAAGAAAATATTTTGGTTAAATCTGTTGCTGTTCTGGGCTCCGCTTGTCTGGCTGATTCTGCTGGTTGCAGCATTACTTGGCGAGCAGAAAGAAAATGTCTAATCAAACACCCTGTCTTTCCCCAACATATCGCGGACATTTTCTATATGCTGATCTTTCGTTTCCGCATTGTCGCCGTTTTTAACGGCTTCGCGCAACACACGCACAACTTCGCGCTTGTCCGTATAGTTGGCGGGCTTATTGTTTTCAATGATTTCATTTATGGCATCTAAAACTCGATAATCCTTGGTTATGAATGTTCCGTTAGGGACAAAACTTATATCGCGTAATTCGCAATTTCCATAAAATACCACGATTGAATAAAACGGCGCCTTCTCACGCCAAAGCTGCCTTCTTAATTCTGCAATGTGTTTGCTGTTTTGCATTATTGGATTATAGAATCGGTGTTTTTCTCGCCCGTAATCTAGAACTTGCGTCCAGTTATTTTGATCGCCTCTGCCGAAAATCCAACCGCTATAATCCTTTACCTCAAATACAATTATGCCGACTTTTGTTGCGACAACAAGGTCTATTTGCGAAAAGCCATGCGACTTTTTGATATACAGGTCGTGAAAAATTGCCCCGGCCGGTATTCCAGATTTTAGTAGCTTCAATACCAAATCTCTTTCCGAGCAGTTGCCGCGTTCTGCCGTGGTGACGGACTCCAACAATTCCTGAGCGCGCGTATTTTCGCGTTGCGTTATATACATCAGGCTCGCGAAAACAAAGGCCATAACGATAACGCCAACTGTAATCCAAATTATTTCTGATTCCATAGAGAATGATGCCTTTGACTTTTATGATTTACAATTAAATCTTATAAATATTCCTAATTTTACTGATAAATTACCTCAAAACGCAAGTATTGCTTTCTTCCCCTTGCATTCCGCCGTTCCATCCTGTATAATGACCGCAGGTTGGTTTGATTCAATCGCTACTTTTTTATAAAACTCTCCCTTTTGAGAAGCCAGATTTTTTTAAGAGTATCAGGGCAAATCCGCCGCCCGCCCGCAATGGTTGCGTTCGGGGCAACACAGAACAAAGGTATAATTATGAAAGGCAATGTAAAATGGTTCGACGCGAAAAAGGCGTTCGGATTCATTAAACCGGAAACCGGCAACAAGGACATTTTCGTCCACATCTCGGCGCTGCAAGCCGCGGGCCTGTCGACCTTGGCGGACAACCAGGCAGTCGAGTTCGATGTCGCCGAAGAGAAGGGTCGTCAGTCCGCCGTCAATCTTAAATTGGCGTAATTTATAAGGTTCGCGTGATAATCGCCCATCTCGACGCGTTTTCCGCCCACTCGTGTATTGATATACACTTCGGGGCGGAAAGCGCATCGACCTGAACGATTCTGACGCGAACTCCTCGCTGTAAGCCTTGCAAAAGTAAGGCGCTATACCTCAAAACTTTCCGACTTGAAGTTGCGATAATATCTCGCGCGGCGCGCCGTGAACTTCAACACGCAATAGTCCGGATCGGTCCGGCCCAGCGGATAATAAATCGTGTCGCCCGTTTGCCAAATCGAGTCCTTCGCCGCCTGGTCTTCTAAAACTTCCATCGTCCCGGTCAGCATCAGGCCCTGGTAAGCGAAAATTGTTTTCGAGAAAAAATAAACCGCGGCCTTGGGATTTTTGCGAAACTGCGAAACGCGCAGACTGCTGGTGTTCGTGCTGAACCAAAACTCGCGAAGTCCGTCGCGTCGCCGCGGCGCCAGCATAGCCTTCATATTCGGAAATCCGTCGCCGTCCACCGACGCGATGAACGAGACCTTCGCTCCGTCAATCAGCTTTTCAATCTTCGCCGTTTGCGTTTTGTTTGATTTCATACCGGCATTCTACACCGCGCATTTTTTATTTGTAAAGCGGAAAAATATGCTATGATTCCAATCGAACCTGCAAGGATACGCAGGCTCGGGCTGTCATAAGCTCATTTTGTCCGGCGCTCGCGCCGTTATGTCCCTGGCCTTGGCCGGGGAGCCGCTTGCCATAAGGCCTTGCCGAAAGCGGCGGAATCACCGACAAAATGATTTATGAACTCCCCGGCCGCCTCCTCGGCGGTTTTTATGCGGGGATATTATGAAGCTCTTTCAGACGATTCAGTTTTCCTTGTCGCGGTCGATCTCGTTCGCGATTCATTGCGACGGCGCGCGCCCATGCGTCTATGGCGGGCGGTGCCCGCGCGTGTCGGATCCGCGCGAGGTCATGAAAAAATGCGCGGCGGCCCGGCGCATAGGCGCGGCTCTCGCCGCATGCAATCACGCGGAGTTCGATTTCGGATTTCGCCCGAAAATATTCGGCGATGCGATACGCGAAGACTTGGAGCGCGGCACGGACCGGATTTATCTGATGGCGGACCGGTCGGTTTTGTCGGTGGATTTCTGGGGCGCCTGCGACCGGTGCGCGTCGCGCCCGTGCAGGAATTATTTACGCAGGGGCGAGTTGAAGAAATACTGCCCCGATGATGTCTGCGCAAAGGTCGCGGCGTTCCTTGACTCCGTCGCCGCGTGCCGCTAGGCTTATCGCGCGGTTCCGCCGGTTTTTATGACCTGAAACCCGGCGACATTATTGGACTTGTCAAATGCGATGAACGACATCTTCGCCGGTTGCATTTTTTCATCTTTATATATCGATGCCCGCCAGCAATCGCACGGCCTCTGCGCCCTTGTCGAACGGCACGAATATGTGGTCGTGATGTATCGGCGCGAAAACATTGCAGCTGATGCCGTTGTCGGCCAAGACTTTGGAAAACGCGGCGGTTATTCCCAGACCGTCCAAGGAAGTCTCCGCCGCCAGCGTAATCCATGCGGCGCGGAATCCGAACGACAGGCCGTGCTTGGCGGCGTCCGATTCCGGCAGAACAATGGTCGCGCCTTCGGCCTCCTTGAACACGCACACCGCGTCCGGCATTAGTTTGACGGCCAAGCCGTCGTCCACCGCCGCGAATGCATACGCCTCTTCGTGCAAAACAGGATTTAGCTTCATTTTATAATCCCTTATCTTCCAAATATTCGAACAACGGCAGAAATCCCTTGTGCGGCAGTATCTTATTTGCGCGTTTTTCGTCGTCGGACATAGCGGCGATTTTGCGCCAGGGAACATATTTCACCGCCGCCACTTCGTGGTCGTTGAAAGTGAAGGCGTCGGGCGGCAGGTCCGTCATCATTATAAACCAGGTATGCAAATGCTGGTTTGTTGGCGACTCGTCCGTCCATATCTGTGTCAATTCATCGCCCGTGATTGTTATTCCGAGTTCTTCGCGCGTCTCGCGAATACCCGCGTCGATTACGCTCTCGCCCGCGCGCACATGTCCGGCTGCGGAAATATCCCACCAGTTCGGAGACGATTTTTTATTCGGGCTGCGCAGTTGAAGCAACACCTCGCCATTTGAATTCACAATCCAAATATGCGCGGCGCGATGCCATTTCTTCTGGCGCTCCGCTTCGTTCTTTTCCAGTATCTCGCCCGTTGGATTCCAGTGTTCGTCAAAAATATCTATAAACTCCGCTTTTGAATCCAGAATATGCGCGAGCGCATTCCTGTATGCCTTTTCATTCTCGGCCGTTTTCGCGACCGCGTGCGGCGTGTTCGGCAGGATTATGAATTCTTTTTTAACACGAAGCATATCGAAAAGTTTTTTGTTATCGGTAATTCGCTGCGGTTTTTCCAATTCGCCGATAATCAGAAATGTCGGCGCCGTTATCCGCGCCGCCTTCGCGCCGAAGTCGTGATTCTGCAAATCCTCTATAAAATTATATGGGACGCGGAGCGTGCGGCCGCGCGATGCGGAAACCTTGTCCCAGTATCCCGCCGCCTTCCAGTCCGCATATTTTTCCGGGTCGTCGTCCTGGGCTATTTTGCTCGCCCCGGTCAGCCACGGAAACGAAATCGGAATTAAAAGATTCGCGTTATCGGGATGATTTTCGGCATACAGCAGAACCGCCGCCGCGCCCATCGAATGTCCGGCCAATGCGAAAGGCGATTGAAACCAGGCTTGTCCGCGCGCCCATTCGATTACATATTCAAGGTCGTTATAGTGTCCGGTGAACGAAGCGCCGGCCGGCGTCCACTCGCTTGCGTTCAGGGAGTTCGTCGCGTCGATGTTCGCGACCATATAGCCGCGCTTCGAAAACTCTTCTTCCAGCGCGCGCATTTCGCGCTGGTCCTTGTCGCCGGAAAATCCGTGCAGAATGAACGCCAGGCCCGTCTGCGTTTCGGGCCGCGTAAAACGGAGCGATATATTGAATCCGTTTCTGTTCTTTACAAATATCGTTTCCTGATTCATTTATCGCGCGGTCCCGCCGGTTTTGATGACTTGGAAGCCCGACACATTGTCCTTCTTGTCGAAGCGGACGAACAGATTCGTTTCGCCGTATGAATAATCGTCCTGCCACCATTCCATCACCCATCCGACGACCGGAATCAGCCAGTGATGCCGCCCGTTTCCGCGGATGGTTTTGTATTCGTATGTCTCGACGCCGTCTTTCTCGAACGACAGATTCGGCGCGCCGAACGCGGCGCGAACCTGCGATTTGGTCGCGAGCGTTTCCATCTGGTCCGATATGCCAGATTCCGTGCGCGCGATGGCCGGGTTGCCGACTTTCGCGCTGCACGCGGCGAGCGCCGCCGCAAAAATAACTATCGCAATTTTTTTCATTTCGCGCCCCCCTTGCGTATCAGCCCGACTTCAAGCGGCCGCCCGAACTCTTCTTCCCACTCGCGCTTTTGGTCCGCGGAAATCTCGGCGGACTTGTCCGTGATTTTGTATGTGCTCTTGTTCACCGACCGATCGTCTTTCGAGACCGCGTTGTCGCCGAGGTGCAGCGCGATGTCGCCGAGATAAATCACGCGCCCCGCGCGGACCGAGAACGCCAACTTGTCCGCGCCCATAAAGCCGTCGTGCTCCTCGATGTGCGTGGTCGTTATCGTCACATTGCCCTGGCGCTGCGTCTCGGTCCAGACATACAGCAGTTTCATTCCGGTTATCTCATAGTCCCCGATGGGCAGCATCGCCGTCGCGTATTCCGTCTCGCCGGTTTTCATTTCAAGGTATCCGGCCTCTTTGCTGGCTACATTTTTATAGTTCAGGATGTTGCTGTATTTTTTGCCGAACCATCCGGTGCTGGTCTGATCGTCGTGCATTTTCACGACGACCTCGCCGCGCGATCCGGTCGCGAAGAGTTCCGGCTGAAACTGCCGCGTCGCGCGGAACAAATCTCCGTCGGTCGGCGTCCGCGGCCACGCGCATGCCGCAAGCGCGAAGGACATTGCAAGGGTCAGGAGTTTTTTCATGATTGCGATTATATTCAATGCTGTCTCAAAGTCAAAACAAAAAATCCTGAAAGGATTTTTTGTCATTCCCGCGCAGGCGGGAATAGGGCTCTAAACCTTACATTCAGTCACTACTTGCTTTCACATTTACATTATTATGTGAAACAAGTCTGTTGTTATAAGGTTGAAAGCCCTATTCCCGCCTGCGCGGGAATGACAAACCCCTTCGGGGTTTGTTTTGGTTTCGACTCAAACTAATCTAAATGTTT
Source organism: Rickettsiales bacterium (assembly GCA_031263295.1). Lineage (GTDB taxonomy): Bacteria > Pseudomonadota > Alphaproteobacteria > Rs-D84 > Rs-D84 > JAISGC01. The sequence goes on along the minus strand of JAISGC010000055.1, from coordinate 38,621 downwards.
TTCGATGATGCTTCGTTATGCCGTGCGCGGCGATGGCGGAGTAATGCGCCGGGGTCGGATAGCCCGCGTTCTTGTCCCATCCGTATTCCGGAAAGTCGCGGGCGAGTTCGGCCATAATTTTATCGCGCGAGACTTTCGCTACAATGGACGCGGCCGCAATAGAAACAGATTTCGCATCGCCCTTTACAACCGCGCGGCCGACAATATCCGCGGGCATTTTGTTCCCGTCGATTAAACAAAAATCAGGCGCGCGGGGCAGGGCGGCGATAGCGCGCTTCATCGCGAGCAACGACGCCTGCAAAATATTTATCTCGTCGATTTCGGCGGGACTGCATTGCCCGACGCCGACCGCGCAATTTGCGATTATCCATTCGAACGCCGCCTCGCGTTGTTTCGCGGTGAGTTGTTTGGAATCGGCAATGAGCGGGTGGGCCCCCACCCAAGATTTCGTAAGCTCGCGTTGCTCGCTAACGAAATCTATCCCGCCCCCGCAAGCGGGGGCAGGAAAAACAACCGCAGCCGCAACGACCGGACCGCACAGCGGGCCGCGCCCGGCCTCGTCGACGCCCGCGACGATTCCGCCGCACTCGCGTTCAAGGTCAAAGGTTGGAATTGTTTTCATATTAGGACCAGGACTAGGATCAGGACTAGGTGAAGTTTGTTGTTGCGTTGTAGCGCTATAACGAATGCCAGTCCTAGTCCTAATCCTAGTCCTAATTTATATTCTTTTCCTCGCTGCGCCGGTTCGCGTAGTCATCATGCGCCGAGTATCGCGGCCAGCGGCCGTGAACCAAATCGTTCAGATTGCTCATCGGCTGGCCCAAACGCGCGCGATAAAGCCACAGGTTCGACATCACGATTTTTATATAACCGCGAGTCTCGGGCAGGTGGAAACTTTCGATGTAAAGCAGGGGATCGTCCGTCTCGAAGCGCCGCTCGAACTTGCGAAGGTTCCCGTTGCCCGCGTTATATGACACCAGCATTTTTATAATATTGTTGTCGACATTTTCAAGCGCGAACAGATCGAGCACATGCTGCTGGCCCAGGAACATCGAGTCCTCCGGGTTGGTCAGGTCGAGCGAGTTCATTTTGATTCCGCTTTTGACCGCGGTCAGTTTTGCGGTCTTCGGCATCAGTTGTAGAAGACCCGTCGCGCCCGCATGCGATTTCGCGTTCGTCTTAAATCGCGATTCCTGGCGTGCGATTGCGAACAAGAGCGCGCGGTCTATTTCCCAGCCGCCGCGCGGCTCCCATTGCGGCAGCGGAAACTGCGCCGACAAGATCACATTGCTGTCGATTTCCAAAATCCCGCGCTCCTTTATAATGGGCGCGACCGCGAGCGCCGTCCGCGGCAATTCCTCACTGGTCGCGAGCGCGTGCACCGCGTGCAGCAAATCGTCCGACGCGCGGTCCGTAATCAAGTATCGCAGATGCCCCTCGGCCCGCTCGTTCTGACCGGCCTGCAAAAGGGCCAATGCAATCAGCCCGTATTTCGTCTTCATCAGATTGGCGATATCGTCTCTCGAAATAACATCTTCGTAAAACTCATAGTCCGGCTCGCGCCCGAGCGCCGCCGCCGACATAGCGCCGTAAAAACTCGCGGGCCTCTGCATCGCATAGCGCCAGTGTTTGCGCGCCGCGCGCCCGTCGTCGGCCTCGTCCGCGGAACGGCCCGCCCAGAATGCGGCCTCGACCTTGCGGTTCATATTGATGTGCTCCAACTCCAACATCGCCGCGAAATATTTTTCCGCCGCCGCGAAGTCCGCGTTCTTAAAACTCAACAAACCCATGGTCCACAGGCCAATCTCGCTGTTGCGTTCGGCCGCGACCGCGCCCCATTTCGTCGCCTCTTCCATCTCGCCGCCATTATAAAGAGTGAAGGCGAGCCGCCCCGCCAGCCGCCCGTAGTCCGTCCATGACACATTCGTTTTGACGCCTTTGTTTTCCAAAATAGTCGCGCAGGTTTTGAGATTCCGCCGTTTCAGGTTCGCCTGGAATCGCCCGATTTCGCGGCCGGTCGAGCCGGAATATTTCCGCGTGGTCCATGATTCGGAATAGGCGCCGCCGTCGTATTTCGCGCTCGCCATAGTCGGCAGCGCCGCCTCGCGCGCCAAGACTTTTTTCCGCATCGACAGCTTGAACATAGTTTCCGCGCCCGGATGGTTATAATATTTCTCCATCCACTCGGCGACCTCGACACCCTTGGAGGCGTAATTTTTCGACATATATCTTTGATACAAAACCTCGCCCATCAGGATGTCGCTTTCGAGTTCCTTTTCAAGTTTCGCCGCCGCCGATATTTTGCCAGCGTCTTGCAGCGAGAAAATCTTGGCGTAATTCGCCGCGTCGTTCTCCGACAAAATCGTGGGCAACGGCTCGGCCGCGCAAAGTTCAATTTGCAAAGTGCAAAGTGCAATCAAAATCGTTAAAAGTTTTTTCATTTTTCCTTTCCCCTGGTCCCTAAAATAATTTCCCGTTCTTGAACGGCTTCGGCGCGGGCGCTTCGTCCTTCTCCGGAATCTGCGCTATGATTTTCTTGAACTCGGACAGCTTGCTGAACTTTTTATAGACGCTCGCGAACCTGATGAACGCGACCGGGTCCAGTTCCAGCAATGATTCCGAGACCATATCCCCGATGGTTTCCGACGGCACTATGTCGTCCATAACCTGCGTTTCGAGGCGGCGATGCAGGGATGCTGTTATCGTCTCGATCTGCTCGTCCGAAATGTTGCGCTTTCGGCACGCGACGAACAAGGATTTTTTAATCTTGTCGCGCGAGAAAGGCTCGATTGCGCCGGACGACTTTTTCACCTTCAAGTCGCGCAACTGGACGCGCTCGACCGTGGTGAACTTCGCGCCGCACTTTTCGCAGATGCGCCTGCGCCGGATGGTTCCGTCGCCCTCGTCTGGACGCGAATCTTTCACCTGCGATTCCGGGCTGTTGCAATACGGGCACTTCATAGACGCGAAGTTAGCAAATCCGCCGCGGCAAATCAAATGGAAAATAGTGACTAACATCGGCGCGGCGGTAGGTCAAACATTTATTGTCGCGTTGCAGTTAGTCGTTATTATATCGTCAATCCGCAAAAAACACTTTCATCCCATTATTTTTTATGATATAATCTCCCCGAATCCACAGGGATGTGAGTTCGGTGCCTTCTAAAAGCACAAATATGAAACGATGCGCCTTCGCGCGTCGGTTATCCGCACGCAAAAAAGACAGACGCGCCGCGTCTTTTTTTATTGCGCAATGCCCCCGCTTCGGCCGGGGAGCCGCTGGCTATGAAACAGGGGAAACCCGAAGGCCTGCGGGGTCATTTTTCATATTTGATTTTAGAACTCCCCGGTCATCCCTCAGATTTGGAGGGACCTTTTTATGAGAAAGAGAACAAATAACAGAGAACGGAGAATCGATAAAAAAGAAATGAGTAATAGAAAAGCAATTCTATTCTCTGTTCTCTATTCGCTGCTCTCTATTTGCGGAGAAGCCGTCGCCGCGCCCGAATACGCGCGGGCCGGATTTACCGGACGCAACGGCGCGTCCGCCGCAAAATACCGCGCGACGACCGTCGCCGCCCAGTTTGTTTCAACGGCCGAATCCGGCGCGGCCGCAGAATCCCTCTCGGCCGCGGCGCAGGCCGACCCTTTCGCAAAAAAGCGCGACGATTGCATGGCGCGCTTCGGCAATGTATGGGCGTCTCGGAACTATGCGACGCCCGACGGCGTCGACGCCGGGCGCACTCTGCCCGAGGCGGACAATCCCGCCGACAATATATGTTATGGCCGCGTCGCGGTCTCGTCGTCCTTTATCAGGAATATAGCCCAGTATTCGCCGCCGCGATATTTCGCGGCCGGGCAGACGATTCAATGCGGCGCCTGGATTGACGAAGGCCAGTTCGACGACATCATTCTGGACGCGAACAAGGGCGCGCGAATTATCGGAACGATAGTGGCGTCCATCGCAGGCGGCGCGGCGGGCTTCGGCCTGACGGAACTTATCGGCCGCCAGATAAAGGGATTTCAGGGGCAGAAAGACTTGGATGGCGCAGAGCTTTTGCGCTCGCAGGTTCTGGGGTTGAAGAGGAAATCGCCGAAGGATTACGACGACTATACGGCGGCCTTGAATGACCTTAAAACAAAATGCGACGCGATCGAAACCGCGTCCGAGGCGCCGGAAAAATGCGGCGAATACTCGGCGGTTTTGGCGTTCATAGAAAAGGGGGAGACGAAATGATGCGGATAATTTCAATCATCGCGCTGTTCGCGGCGCTTGCCGCAAATCCAAACGCCGGATTCGGGAGGGCTGTCCCGCCGGGACCGGATCCAGAAATACCGGTATGGGTGATGCCGCGACCGGCTCCGCGAGCCGAAGCAGAAAATCAAGGCATTCAGGGAGAACGGGGTGAGAAAGGGGATAAGGGCGACACCGGCGAGCGCGGAGAGACCGGCGAGCAAGGAATCCAAGGCGAAAAGGGCGACACAGGCGACAAAGGAGAACAAGGGGAAAAAGGGGAAATCGGCGAGACGGGAGCGCAGGGAGAGAGAGGCGAACAAGGCGTTCAAGGTGAAAAAGGCGAACAAGGCGCGTAGGGCGAGCAAGGGCCCGCCGGTGTTGACGGAACAAATGGCGCCGACGGCAGAGATGGAGCGGATGGAAAAGACGGCGCCGATGGGCGAAACGGCCTGTCCGCATATGAATTGGCGCAGGGCGCGGGCTTTACCGGAACGCTGGAACAATTCCTGAATCTTCCCGAGCGGCAGATTATCGTCAAGCTGAACGATGTCGAGCGCGCCTTGCAAAAGGTCGCCGAGGTCGAGGCGCGCTTTGCCGCCGATGTCGACGGCTGGACCAACAAGGACGGCGGCTTCAATGCGTCGCGGCTCGGCGCGGACCTGGCGGGCACGGCGGTTGTCGGCGCGGGCGCCGGGGTTCTTACCAATGTGATTATGAAAAAGTCCCAGCTGGCCAAGGGATACGAATCAATCCGTTGCAGTGTCGGCGGCCAGAGCGCCCGATACGGACAAAGCCTGGCGATATACTAGTTTTATTCTATCGTCTTTGCCGTTGGGAAGAATGACAATTGCACCGATTTCCATTTGTCGTATTCTCCGCGGGGGAGCATAGAGAACGGATTGCACGCGTCGATGGCGAGTTTTATCGTCGTCAGGACATAGGCGAAGATTGCGTCCGTGTCGGCGCGGCTCGCCTGCTCGAACCAGAAACTCTGCACGCGGCCGTTAGGAAATAATTTGATGTGCGCGACCGCGCGGATGCCGTCCAAGCCCGGCCGCGTTTGATCAATCTGCCAGCACCGCGTCATCGCAATGCGCAATGCATCGATAACCGAAACCGTCATAGTTCTGTCGGGCGAGAAGACCTCGCGATTTACTTTGATTGTTTTCACGACCGGAGCTTGCTTTTTATTGGTGCTCGCTGCGCTCGCCGATTTTGACCTGGGTCCCGCGGTCTCACTACGCTTGCCGCGGGATGACAACGCGGCCTTGGCCTCCTGATTCCTCAACTTGGTTTCAAGCCCTGTGATTTTCACATCGCGAAGATCTATGTGCTCGATTTTAATTCTGTCCGGCGCGATGACTTTCGCGACCGGCGCGACAAGCGCGAAACCCACGACCAGTAGCGCCAGCCCCGCGTGCGCCGCAATCGACAGCCCGAGATTCTCCAATGAAAATATTCGCGCCGCTTTCATATTTTATTCCGCGCGCGTCTCCAACGATACGGACTCGAAGCCTGCGTCTTTGAGGCCGCCCATCGCGCGCATCACCGCGCCGTAATCGGCGGCTCCGTCGCCAGCAATCATAACCGAGAGCTTCGGATTCTCGCCACGCATCGCGGCCAGACGCAGAATGATTTTATCAAGCGCCATCTCATCCTCGCCCAAATAATAGCGTCCCGATTTATCGACCGATAATTTCATCGCGTGGTCGGGCGACGACGCCGCGGATTTTCCCGCCGCGGGCAGATCCAAGTCTATGCCGCTGGTCATCATCGGCGTCGTGAACATAAACACGCCGAGCAATGTCGCCATCACATCGATCATCGGCGTAAGTTGTATCGCGCCGTCGCGCCTATTTCGTCTTGCCATCGGTCAACTCGTTGTAAAGGTCATCGGATTTTTTGGAGAAATATTGATATGCTATCGTCGCCGGAATCGCGACGATAAGGCCGATGACCGTCGTGCCGAGCGCCGCGGCCAGCCCCGGAGCAATGACCGCGATGCTGACGGATTTAGCGGCGCCGATGGAGGCAAACGCGTTCATCACGCCCCACACGGTTCCGAATAATCCTATGAACGGCGCGGTGGTCGAGCACATCGAAAGGAACCAGAGGTTTTTATCGAAGGGCTTCATTATCTCTTCCACCGGAAGCGCGCGATTTATTTTCGCGCGCCGCGCGCGCGCCCAAGTGCGCGTCTTTCCGATTATCACGCCCCAGGACATCACGCTCATAATTACCATAATTATGGACGACGACACGACGGCGAAATCCCCGCCGACGAAAAGCGATATTAAACTGAATTGATTGTTCATATTTTTGCTTCCTTTTGTTTTTTATTTCTCTGGTCTAGCCTAGTCAATATACTCCATCCACACGCTTGTCAGCTTCTTCGGGCGGATGTTTGCGTCGACATAGACCGCCGTGCCGGTCAGCACCGCCATAGTCTCGCCGTCTTTGACGAATGTCTGCCGGACATCGGCGGTCGCGGCCGTGTGCCCGGTGAAGATTGTCTCGACGACGAACCGGTCGCCAAGGCGCAGCGGCTTTATATATTCGACCTGCAATTTTTTTATAACAAAGCCGCCGTCCGGGTCATCGACGCCTGAAAACAAATCCATCCGCGCGCGCTCGGCTATCTCGACATAGCGTGCGTGATAGACGATCCCGCCCGCGTCGGTGTCGGCATAAGCAACCATAAACGGAAAAATATGCGGTTTTTTCATTTTGTGTATTCGCGCGATTTCTGGCGCAGGAACCGCGCCGCGGCTTCGATTGTTGCAAATTTCTTCCTGCGGTTCAATATGATTTTAATCCCAAGAATGCGCATCGTCTGGACCCACCGGACGGAAAAGTCCGACAGGTCGAACTTATATTTTTTCTTCACCGCTTTCGTCTTTTTTTTGATTGACCGCATTGGCCGCGACCGCAACCATTGCGGGCCGCAGAACGACATCGCCGAACATAAATCCCGACTGCATTTCGCGCGTGATAGTGTTGGCGGCCGCGTCGGATGGCTCGGTCATAACGACATTGTGAAATTGCGGATTCATCATTGCGCCGGTTGTCTCGACGCGAACGATGCCGAGTTTGGCAAGCGTTCCGTCGGATGCCTTTTTAAGACTGCGGATTCCGTCGTCGTCGGGCGCGTGCGTTGCGGCCGCGTCGATGGCGTCGACCAAGGGCAGGAACTCGGCCGCGACGGAAATCGCGCGCGCGCGCGCGGCGTTTTCGGCATCGACGCTTGCGCGCTTGCGCGTGTTTTCTAACTCGGCCATCGCGCGCAGATATTTGTCCTTGAAGTCGTCTTTTTCGACCTCGGGGCTGATGTTTGTTTCTTTTTCCATAGAGTCATTATAGGGAAAAGATTTGAGGTTTTCAAGTGCGGGATAATGTTATGCCCGCGGCCGCGGGCCATCGCCCTCCGAATATTTTTTCCACAGGTCGAAATATGGCGCCAGCTTGGGATTTTGCGTCTCTTCCAGCCAAGGCCTCGCATGCGGTCCCGTGTAATGCACAATCGCCGCGTCCGCGCCGCGATCCCAATCGTGAAAGATTATCGAAGACAGCATAAAATTATATTCAACGGGCAGCTCGCACAAAAACTTGTCCGCAAAATATTTGTTTATCAAACCTTGGTCGTTGTCCAGCCGATCAGGAACCACGGAATCTAGCGCCAATATTTTTTCGGCGATATTTTCGTCGCGCCATTTTTTGCAATCCATCAGCAGCACGCCGCTGTTTATCAACGGATGAAACTCATTCAATCTCATCGCCGCATTCTGCTTTTTCATCCAATCCGTCGTCCCTTGGTCATAAACCGCGCCGAGGGCCGAGCCGCGCAAATCAAAATCAAACAACTCGGTCAGGTCAGCGCTGATTATCGTATCGCAGTCCAAATAAATCGCGCGATTGATTTTCGGGCATAGCTTCGGAATAAGCAGCCGCATATAAGCCGCAGCAGGAAGAATTCTGAACGCATTTTCCGCGCGCGCAGAAATAGCCCCGGCAGGCGCCTGAATTATCTTCGTTCCCTTCGGCAGCAGGCCGCGCCATTTTTCGTCGACCCCGTCCGGCGGAACGATTATAAAAATATTCGCGTTCGGGTTATGCTCGACCAGCGACCTGACGCTCGCCAGCGTAATCGGCATATAATTCTCGTCCGAGCAATAAAAGATGTTCATTTGGCTTCTCCGAAAACGCGCCGGAAATTATCCATGGTTTCCGATTGCAGGCGCGCGCGCAGTTCGGAAATGTTCTTTGTCATAGACGCGTATTCGGCGGGCGTCATTTTTATGGCCCGGCCGATTGCGTCGGCCAAAGTTTCGCGCTCTCCGTCATAAACGATTGCGGTCGAGGCGTCAAGCCCGGCGGCCTTGGCGTATTCTGTCGGAATTACCAAGGGCTTCGAGAATCCGATGGACAGGCCGTAATTTCCGGACGCGCAATTTTTCAGATACTCGTAATTTTGCACCGGATTGTCGGCATTGCAGCCGGACAATATGAAGTCCGATTTGTTCAATTCCTGATACATCTGCCGATATGTCAGGGTTCCGCAGAAATCAAGCGTCTCCTTCAATTCATCCGGTATCACCAGGCTTTCGCTCTGATTTTCGCGTCGTCCTATTACTACGACGCGAAGATTGCCATTGCGCATCAGCGCGTCAAAAAGAATATTGTGGTCGCGCCGCTCCTTATTTTTATTCTGAATGCCGCCCGCGATAAAAAACCGCGTTGTTTTGTTCTTCGGCGAATCCTTGGCGACCGGCGCGAACCAAGTCGGCGAAAGATAGTTCGATATATGCCCGTAAATCGGGAACCGATGTATCTTCCAATCGAACGGCAGCAGTTCGCGCGCGATTTTCGGGGGGATTTTTTCCCTCCATTCCGAATTGCCATGCGTTATGAAATAAAGATTGTTTTTATAATATTGCCAGCAATATTTTTTAACATAATCAACCGCATTATGTTCTTTGGCTGAATATACATCACTCGTGTTTAGAAAAATCCAGTCATAGCGCAGGAATCCTCTGGTAAAGAGCGGCGAATATCTGGTTTTCTCATCGACGGACACGACCCGCACGCGGTCGGTCGGGAAATTAAAGCAATCGATTCCGTCGTTTGCGATATTCTCCGGCGTCAGGCCTATGTCGACATTGTATCCGAGTTCGAGAAAATAGTGGACCACGCTGGCCAGAACTTCAAGATGTCCGTTTGTAAAATCGAGAACCAGCACGCTGTTTCTTCGGGCGGGCAATTCCAAAAAACGCGACATTCCGGCGCGCGTGTTATAGTTGTCGAGTTTTTTCAGCGCCGTCTTGTTTTCCGCAACTGCCGTCGTCAGGGATTTTATCATTTCCGGCATAGACGCGACCTTCGCCCCGGCGCGCCAGCGGGCCAGCGGAAGAAATCCGAACAGGATTATCATTCGGCGGCGGCCCTTCTTCGATAGTTTTACAAACGGAATAAAGCACAATAATCTTATCTCGAACCTATGCGCGCTTTTCCGCACGCGCAGCGCGGGAATAATCCCGAACAACTTAAAAACTCTTTTATAGTCCTGCATCATTTCACCTTTTTTGACCACAAAAAACCGCCATAAAAAGCGGCCCGCCATCCGAAGCGGCGCCGCCGCGAAGGATGGTTGGAGTTTCTAAACAATTCAATCGTAAATTGCGTGTTTATTCGATATATTCACACACTCCAACCTGTTGTTGGAGCATTTATCGTCCCTGCGGACGCGATTGAATCGAGGTTTAGAATCCCCACACCGGCGGCTTGCGCCGATGCGGAGGAATTATTACACAGCGTCAAAAAAATTGCAAATATTTATTTTTGGAGGGGATTCATTCGGCCGTGATAAACATCCGGCGTTTGTTCGCCGCGGCGATGATCGCGTCTTTTTCTATGGCCCAGCATTCGCGCGAGTTGACGGCGATTCCGTTCAGGCCCGCGGCCGCGGCGTCTTCGATGGTCTGAACGCCGACCGCCGGAATGTCCAGGATTGTCGTCTGACCCGGCTTGACCAGTTTGACCAAAACGCCGCCGGTCTTTTTGTGCCCGCGCCGAATGTCGGCGACCCGCGCGAGCATCTCGCGCGTGCCCTCGGCCGCCTCGACCGCGAGAACCCCGCCGCGCACCGCGACAGATTGGCCAATATCCAGTTTGCCGATTGCGTTCGCAACTTTTGTCCCAAACTTTATATCGGCTATATCCGTCGCCGTCGGCCGTTTGCGCGTTAAAACGCCCTTGTCGAATGTCAAATCCGGACAGAGTTTATGCGCGGGCAAAACCCGCACGCCCAAGCGCTCGATTTCAGAAATCAGAGTTTTGAGGACAGAATCGTCGCCGCGCTGATTCTTGATGATGCGCGCCAGAATCTTTATCGACGCCCAGTCGGGCCTTATGTCGGCGATGTTCGGATGGCCGAGCGCGCCGACCATAACCATCTGCTTTATGTTGCGTTTCCGGAACTCGCGGATCGCCGTGCCCAGCGCGCCCAGGCGAATGGTCAAATCGGGCCGCAGCCCGCGTTCGGGTCGCCGCAGGCCGTCGTAAAAGTTCTTCAAGGCCACGAAAAAGACATCATAGCCCTGGCGCGCCAGGTCTTCGGCCACCAAATCGGGCAGTTTCAACGAGCCCGCGACAATCGCAATTTTTTTGTCCTTCATATTGCAATTATAAAGATTTTCGTGCTAGAATGCAACAAAGTTAGAGAATAAGAGAATGCGAACGCTTCGCGTTCGCAGAGAATAAGATAATGGAAATCATTAAATTGTTTTTGTTAAAAATTAAAGCGTTGCGGCTGCGTCGGGCCCCATTCTCTTATTCTCTTATTCTCTTATTCTCTCTTTGCGGCGCCGCAGGCGCGGCAAATTACGATGCTTTCACCAGCGAGACGGCGCGCGGGTTGGACTATATCGCGGTGCGCGCGAAAAAGCCCGCGGCCGCGGGAAGCCTTGGCAATGCGGTCTATGACAAGGGCCCGGTCGAGACGGATCAGGATGTATTTATTCCGACCGATTTCTATGTGCGGCTTGGCGGCGGCGCGAACTTCGGCATCAAGCAGGGCGTCGAATACGACTGGGGATTTTTCGAGCGCTTCGCCCTCGGCGCGAACTTTTCGTCATGGGCCCGCGGCGAACTGGCCCTGTGGCACCAGGACTTGCGTTGGACCGATAGCCCGAGCGCGGGCAGCGGCACGGCGAACATCGACGGCGGCGACGCGATGCTTTATTTCGACCTGGCCCGCAGATACAGAATGCGCGGCGATATTATGTATCGCCGCCGGGTCGTGCCGTTCATCGGCATAGGAGCGGCGGGCGGATACGCGGATTTCGCGGCGACGGGCTTTTCCGGCTTTATCGCGGGCGGCCGCGCGGCGGCGGGATTTTCGTTCCTGATGACCGAGACGAACGCGATCGACCTTTCCGCGAAATACGAGTTTATGACCGGCCCCGCCGGATTCGAGGACGGCCGCAATACCTTCGGCTTGCTCGGCGCGTCCTTGTCGTGGAGGAGCAGTTTTTAATTTAGAGAATAAGAGAACGCAAATGCTTCGCATTTGCAGAGAATAAGAGAATGGAGTTCATTACAATGTTTTTGCAAAAAATTAAAGCGATGCGGTTGCGTTTCGCTCCATTCTCTTATTCTCTTATTCTCTTATTCTCTTGCTTTGTCGGCTTTGCCGCCAAAGCCGATGTCCAGTATGTCGTCGCGCGCGACGGCGAGCCGGAGGATTATCAGGCCGGGGCCGAGCCCTTGAAGAGATTCTATATCGAGGGCGGATGGAATATGCATTTCGCGGATGCGGCGGGCGGAATGAAGGCCGATTCAATGGACGGCTTTTCGGCTGCGGTCGGGCTGCGGCTGGCGCGGTCGTTCCGGGTCGAGGCGAGCTATCTGAATCTGCGCGAGGATTACGGCGACATTCGCGGCGACGGGCACTGGGGATTCGCGAACTTTATATTCGACGCGAAATTGTCCCCGGAATATCAGATGTTCAAGACCAACCCGTTCGTCCCGTTCGTCGGCTTCGGCGTCGGCGCGGGCGAAATTGAGTGGGTCGGCGCAGATAAAACAAAATATTCCCCCATCGCGTATAATTTAATCGGCGGCGTGTCGGTCGAAATCAATCGCTCATTGGCGCTGGGGCTCGCATACAGATTCATCCGCTGGCTGCCCAACGAGCTCGACGCCGTTAAAAACTTCACGCCTGTGTCGCACAATGTGTCGGCATCATTGCGGATTAGTTTCTGATTATGGCCGCGTGTCCGTTCTTTGGTCGATGCGGAGGATGCACGGTTGACTTTGCCGCGCCGGAATATAGATCTGAAAAATTAAAGCTATTGCCGTTCACCCCGGACGAAGTGGTTTGGATTGACGCGCCGCGGCGCCGCGCGGAGTTTCAGATTGGGCCCGGCGCGGTAGGGTTCTTCGCGCGCCATAGCAACGACATCGTCGCGATTGATAAATGCCCGCTGTTGGATGACGACATCAATGCGGCGATTGCCGACATAGCGCTTCCCGTCGCAGGAAGGGCGCTGATTACAAAACTTTCCGACGGAATTGAAATCGATTTTAATTCGGCGGTGAAAATCAATCCGAAAATAAACGCGCGCGCGGCGTGCGTTTCTTGGAATGGAAAAATTATCGCAGGCGCCGCTCGCGCGGATTTTCGTCCGAACGGATTTTTGCAGCCGACAACCGAGAGCGAAAAATATCTGTCGGATTTTGTCGCTGGCGCCGCGAAGGGACGCACGGCCGATTTATTCTCCGGCAACGGCTCGCTGACCCGCAGGCTTGATGCCGCGCGGTTCGACATTTTCGATTCGGGAAAAAATATCGTTCGCGACCTGAATAAAAATCCGCTTCGCGCGCCCGCGCTGAATAAATATGAAACGATAGTTCTTGACCCTCCGCGCGCGGGCGCCGAGCCCCAATGCCGGGAAATTGCAAAATCCAATGCGCCGATTGTGATTTATATATCGTGCAATCCGACAACTTGGCTGACGGACAAAAAGATTCTTGAATCGGGCGGCCCGAACGCGGGCTGCGGCCTGCATTGCGTCCGCGCCGTCGCGCTCGACCAATTCCGCGGTTCGTCCCACTGGGAAATCGCGAGTTTATTTATCAGATAATTTTTTAAGCAACGCTTCGGCTGCGGCGATTGTCGCCGATTTTTTCGACGCGCCGATGCCCTCGGCCGATTTTCCGACCACGGAAACGCGCACGACGAACTGCTTTCTTCTCGGCTCTAAAAACTCGTATTCCGGCAATTTGCCGTCGCCCGAATGCTGGGCCATTTCCTGCAATTTTGTCTTCGGGTCTTTCGGCGCGGCGCTATCGGCGGCGGCGATTTCATTCCAAATCCCGTCGACGAACTTTTTCGCGGCCGCCCATCCGCCGTCCAAAAAGACCGCCGCTATGACCGATTCCACCGCATCGGCCAGAACATTCTCCATCTTGCCGCCGGTCATATGCCCGTGCTTGATTTTGAGCCCGAGCCCCGTCGCAATCGGCGCCAGAGTTTTGGCCGAAATCAATGCGGCCTGGCGCCGCGCCAATTCGCCCTCGGTCTCGCCCGGATACATATTATAGAGAAGGTCCGCGACCGCGAGCCCGAGAACCCGGTCGCCCAGGAACTCCAAGCGTTCGTTGTTCGCGCGCGCGTTCGCGCCCGATTGCGTCAGCGCGAGTTCGAGCAGTTCCGGCTTCTTAAAATCATAGTTTAATTTTTTCATCTCGGCGACAATCCGAACCGATCCCAACGCATTTTCCAGACCCAGTCCCAGACCCACAAAAGCGGCGAATAATAATTGTGCGAATAAAATATCGTCCAAACGCGGCCCAATAAATTATCGCGCGGGATGGGCCCCAGCATATCCACGCGGCTGTCGGCCGACCGGTCGCGGTCGTCGCCCATCATAAAATAGTGCCCGTCGGGGACCAAGAACGGCGGCGTGTTATCGAGCAAATCCATATCGGAAATCTCGACGATTTTATGCACGCGGCCATCGGGTAGAATCTCGTCGTATTCGATTCCTTCCTCGACTATGCATTCGCTCGGCGCGCGGCGGCACAGCCCGCGATCCTTGTATTCTATCGTCCAGTCGAAGTCGACGGGCGCATTGTCTTTATAAACCGCGCCGCGGCGAATCACAAGGTCGGCGAACTGATACGAATCTTTATATTCCTCGGAAATATTCGCGATAATGTATCGCCGCGGATTTTCGCGCATGACCATAACGCCGTTGATGAAAAGACGCCCGGCCTTCATCTGAATGGTCTCGCCCGGCATACCAATCAGGCGCTTGACATATTCGATGGTGTCGTCGGGCTTGCGGAATACGATGATGTCGCCGCGCTTTGGTTGGCCGAATTGGAAGAATCGCCCGCCGAAAATATTCCACGATCCGAACGGAAACGAAAAGCGCGAATAACCATAGCTCCACTTCGTGATGAACAAGTGATCGCCGACCGCGAGCGTCGGAATCATCGAGCCGGACGGAATATTGAACGGCTCCAATAAAATGGAGCGGAAGGCTATGGCGATGAGGCCCGCCCAGAAAATGGTGTGAACCCATTCGGACAGCCACCCGCGCTTTTTCTTTTTTTCAATGACCATTGCTTTCATAGGAAATCCTGTTTGCGGCAGGGTAGCGGAAAAATCGAGAAGGCGCAATATAAAAGTGCAATTATCAAAGTGCAAAGTTCAATTTATGCGTTCGCTACGCGAACATAAAATCCAATTGAACTTTGCACTTTGCAAATTGAACTTTCAGCATGGCGGCATGGCGGACGGATGCTGGGCTGCTCGTTCCCGCCTGACCCGCTGGCATCCGTCCGCCGCCCGCCGCGGGGATTCTACAAAATTATTTCATAATCGCAATCAAATTTTTCGCCCAATTCCTGGCGGCGTTGTTTTTCCAACACAGGATTCCGATAATCGCGACAAGGGGCATCCCGGTTATCACGCCGAACAGAATCAGCATCGCGGCCCAGACATTTTCCGACAAAGGCGCGACAATGGTCCCCTTGGCCGCGTGCTTGACCGCGAACCATGCCGTCATCGCGACCGCCGCCCCAAGGCCCAGCAGCACCGGCACCGACTCGGTCATCACAAACAGAATAAACGCGAGCAGAACGCACAGCCGCATAAACCACTTGATATATTTATAGTGGTTGTCCCGGACAAATCCCGACGGATTGAAATTGCGCAGGACGAAACACAGCGCCGCCAATCCGATTATCGCGGCCAGCGCGCCGAGGTGCGCCAAGGACAAGCGCCCCAATTGGCCGAAGCGGAAATATTCGGGCTGCATCGCGACCGCCGTCGTCAAAAGCGCCATCATAAACATAGTCCCCGGAATCGGGCCGTAGGGCCGACGCGACCAGAATCCCGCCGCCGTGCCGAACAGAGTCGCCGCAATCTGCAAGGCCTGGTAATAATATCGCGGCGACGCGGACGCTCCGATAATCGCGACCGCGACCAGAAGAATTGCGAGTTTCAGCCACTTTCTGGTTTTGGAATCGAACCGGCGCCAGGATTTCGGCGCGCGCGGGTTCCATTCGCGGAGCCTCGCGGCCGCATCCCTGCACAATAAAAACAGCGCGCCCGCGACGATATAGGGCAAAAATCCCGCCCCGTCGCGCAAGACCTCCCAGTTTCCGTGTCCGAACACCAGCCAGACTATGGCCGCGCCCTCGAACCACCAGGCGAAACAAAAATCGCGCGCCTTTTTCAGCGGGAAAAAATATGACAGCAGATCGCCCGCGACCATTGCGGCCGCCAAATAAACCGGCAGCATCAGGACCGCGGACCACAGGAAAGCCGGGCCCCACAGGGCCGCGTTGTTGAAAGTTGTTATCGCGGACGCGACGATCGCTTCGTTCATAGCCGCGGTATGGTATTAGATTTAGGGATGGAATGCAAGAGCGAAAGAGTGGCAATGCCTTCACGCGGGTGTTCCCCTCCTTTGGAGGGGTGCCCCGCGAAGCGGGGCGGGGTGGTGCTTCACATTTGCACTGGCTAAACCAAAACAAAAGTTTGCAAAGCAAACTTTTGTCATCCCCGCGTAGGCGGGGATAGGGTCTATAAACCTTACATTCACTATTTTGCAATAACATAAAGAACTCGTCATCCCGGCACGGAGACAATCCGGGTGGATTGTCGACCCGGGATCCACTGCCAGAAGGCTTGTTATAATTTATAAGTTATGGCTTGCGTGAAAGCAGTGGATACCGGCCTTCGCCGGTATGACGATTTCCTTCGGAAATCGTTTTGGTTTTGGCGGTGCCAGCGACAAGCACCACCCCGCCGCCCTTCGCGGCCACCCCTCCAAAGGAGGGGAACACCAGCTGGGCGGTATTCCCTTGCAAAATAAAAATCGGCGCCGAAGCGCCGTTATTTACCAAGTTGCCGTTTGCGGAACATCCTGAACCGCCTTGACTATGCATCCAAGAACCTCGGCTGCTGGCTTCGTCTTGCAGTTGTTCAAAATCGTGCTCCAATTTGTGCATTGGTTTCCCTGCGGCGTGCAGGAATCGGGCGCGCAGTTGCTGGCGGGCGTCGGCGTGCAGCTGCGCTTGCAGACCTTGTTCTGGCCGCCCGGATCCTGGATATTGCGTATCGCCTGCTCGTTGCAGCTGGTGTATTTTATCGTGCAGTTATACTTGGCCATCCCCGCGAAGGGAACAACCATCGGCAAAAGAAATAGCAGTTTTTTCATCTCGCGATTATTTTATCATAAATCGATGGCGATAAAAAGCGTTTATTTTTGTTGCCAACCTAAAATCCAGTTGCTATAATCCTCAATGAAAAAGGCAAACATTCCTTTTTCTCAACAATATAACAAAGGATATATCATGAAACATTACTTGGCGCTGCCGTCGCTGGCGGCTGTTATGCTGTCAACGGCGGCGTATGCTGCTCCTGAAAAACAGGGCTATGCCGGCGCGCGTCTCGGATACGGCGTCGCGTCCATAGACGGCAATCACGGCAGCAAGGACCTGAACATAAACTCGATGGGCGCGGGCGCGTTCGTCGGATTTACCCGCGCCTCCGACGGGCTTTTGTCGTCGAGCGTTCGCGGCGAGCTGTCGTTCGATTACCTGACCGGCAGCAAAAAACAAAACGGCGCGACGACCACATTGGGCCAGTCGCTGGCGATGATACATCTTTATAACGACTTCGGCGCGAAAGACTGGAAGGTCAAGCCGTTCGTCGGACTCGGCGTCGGATACGCGATGCCGTCTTATTCGGTCAAGGCCTTCGGCCAAAAGATCGATCCGAAAATCGAGGGCTCGTTCGCTTGGGCCGGCGCAATCGGCGCGTCATACTCGGTCAATGAAAAATGGACCGCGGATCTCGGGCTGCGCCTGACGAGCGTCGACACCAAGGCGAAATCCGGCGCCGCGTTCGACTATACCGACATGACGCTCACCCTCGGCGCAAGGTATGCGTTCTAAAATGCAGGACTAGGATTAGGACTAGGACTAGGTGTGGCTTGTTATCGCGCTTCGGCGCAACAACGGGCTCCACCTAGTCCTAGTCCTAATCCTAGTCCTTAAAAAAGGATTCCAAAATGAAAAACTATATTCTCGCGGCGGCTGTGATGCTGCCCGCGGCGGCGAACGCCGGATTTTACGACGCGCCCGCTGACGACAAGCTCAAACTCTCGGCCCAGGGCATCGCCCCGCGGCTCGAAGTCGCGCTTAAAAACAACGCGGGCAGCATCCTGACCTGGCGCGATGTCAATCTCTCGGGCGCCGAGTTCGGCGTCGAGAAAAAGAACTGGGGCCTCAACTTCTGGTATGCTATGGGCGGCGGCTATCAGAGCGACGACGATATGAACATATCTCTGAACTCGTGGTCGAACGGAAAGGTCGATACGAAATACTACGGCTTCGACGCCTGGAAGAACCTGTCCAAATACGAGCGCGTCGACACGCGCTGGGGCGTTCGCTATTCGCGCATCGAGCTGGACCGCACCGGCAAGAAGTCCTTGAAGGCGACGACTCCGCCGTCGAATCAATTGGACCTGAACGCGACCAACCATTGGAAGGACGAAATCGTCGACATCAACACCCTGGTTGCCTATTACGGCGGAACATTCGATTTCTATCGCGGCAACCGCTCGAAGATGTCATTGGACGCGTCAATCGGCGCGGGCGTGCTCTATAACCAGATGGACTGGCGGAACTCGTCCGGGATGACGGGCATAAAAATCGACACATATGGCCTGGGGCTGGCGTCGATGAGCGCGACCCTGAACTATGAGTGGGCGTTTGTGGACACGGCGGCTCTGACCCTGGCGGCGGGCATCCGGCACGAGAGCCTGTGGTTGGGCGACATCAGCCGGACGGATATAAACCAAAAGGCGCTTACTTGCCCGAGCGATCCGCGCTGCGGCAAAAAGGACAGCAGCGGCTCGTTCATAAAAGACTTCGACACGAACGAGGCGTTCTGGCGCATCGGCCTGAAAGCGATGATATAAAAAATGCCCCTTCGGGGCATTTTTAAGGACTAGGATTAGGACTAGGGATTAGGAAAGCGCTCTGGAATAACCTCATAAAAGTTATGCCTTGGAATTGATCCCCAGCATCGTTCCGATAAACTTCACATATTCCGTCAGCCAGCGGTCCAGGCGTTTCGCCGCGGGCATTCCCGATAGAGGCACCGGGCAGGCGGTGATGCTCATAATCGGCATCTGACGCCGCGCCAGATACATGGCCCGGTTGATATGATCGCTGGTCGTTATAACGACAATCGATGTCAGCAGTTTTTTACGCGCGATATGTTTTATCGCAATCGCGTTCTCGTATGTCGATTTCGATTTGTTCTCGATTTCGATTCTGTTCTGATGCGGCGTTTCTATCGCGGGCGTCCCGGCGCCTATGACGAATAATTTTCTCTTCGGATAATCGTCGAGCATTTTCAGCGCGAACGGAATCCGCCGCGCATCCCCGGTCAGCACGAACATCTGCGCATCCGGCGCAATTGCCCCGCATTCGGGCACCGCGGCCTTGAACGCCAGAAACCCCGCCGCGAAAATTACCGCGGGCAATGCGTAAGGCGAAAAAAGAATTCGTAGGCCAGAAAGTATCATAATCCATTTTTAGAGAATAAGAGAATGAGAGAATAAGAGAATTGAGCTTGAAATAAAGTTATTGCGCGATAGCAAATTCTATTCTCTTATTCTCTGCAAACGCGAAGCGTTTGCGTTTCTCTTATTCTCTACTCTTCATTCTTATCCGGTATCTGTCCGTCCGCGGACAACAGAACTGCTATCCAGCGCGTGCATTCGAACTGGGCGGCCGCGACATAGATGCCGACCAAAATCGGAACCGAGAAGAACATCCCCAGGCTGCCCCACAGCATCCCCCAGAATATCAGGCTGACCAGTATCGCCAGCGGCGACAGGTTCAAGGATTTGCCCGTCAGCTTCGGGTCCAGAATATTTCCGAATATCAAGTTCACAATCGCGCCCGAGATTCCGATAAGAATCACATCGGTTATGTCGCCGTTTATCGCGAACGAATAGAGCATCGGCAGAGTTGTAGCCGCGATGGAGCCGAATGTCGGAATATAGTTCAGCAGGAACTGCCCGAAACCCCATAGAGCTGCGAACGGCACCCCGATTACCGCCAGGCACAGATAAAACGCGAAGCCTTGCAGCAGCGACACGAAGGTCTTGACGCCGAGATATTTTTTCATCTGGGAATCAATAGCGTGCAGTATGAAGCTCGCCTTTCCAAACTGCTTATTCTGCGGGAACAATGCGCGGAGTTTTTTCGGGAACGAACCCTGTTCTATGAAAATGAAAATCATATAGATTATTATCATGGCCAGAACCGCGCCGCCCGAGGCCAAGGAGTTGCCCGCGGCCATAATCGATTCCTGTAATGTCGGCAGGCCCGCGAAGGAAATCTCGGTCCCGACGATTTCGGAGAGCTCGGCGATAAGATGCTTGCCGCCTTCGGCAATCTGCGGCGCCTGTTTATAGAGGTCCCACAGCATCGGGCGAATCAGCTCGATGAATCCCCAGACGACGCCGAGCAAGGACGCGCCCGCCGCCGCGTTTGACAGCCATCCTATTTTAAGGATGCGCCGATAGTAAGAGCCGATGGCGATGGTCAGATACCACAAAAACACCGCCGTTATTATGGGTAGCAACAAGTCTCGCCCGAACCATAGCGCCCCGACCCCGCCCAACACCGCAAATATTTTGTTCATTTTTTACTCCTTTATATTATATCCGAAAATCGTTTGGAGAGATCCGCGAAGTAGTCCTCGCCGAAGGCGCGCGCGTCGTCGCCCGCGTTCGCAAAGCGCACCGCGCCGTTCTCGACCCGTATCCGGTGAAAGTCATACGCGCCCATCAAGTTTTGGCTGTGCGTCGCAATCACAACCGCGCATCCATAGCTGTCTTTCATTTTCACGAACAGGTCCATCAGCTTGTGCGCGGAATCGTCGTCGAGCGAGCCCGTCGGCTCGTCCGCCAATAAAATCCGCGGGCGGGTTATGACCGCGCGCGCGACCGCGACCTTTTGCTGCTGGCCGCCCGACAATGACAGCGGGCGCGCGTTCGCGTATTTTTCGAGGCCCACCCACTGCAAAGTTTTTAGAACCGTCGGCAAGACCTCGGCCTCCGGATGCCCGCGCACCCGCAGCGGTAGCGCCACATTGTCGAAGACGGACAAATGCGAAATCAGCGAATATTCCTGAAACACAATCGACATCTTGCGACGAAGAATTACCAGGTCGTCGGGCGTCAGACTGGCGGTGTTTTTCCCGAACAGGCGAATCTGGCCGCGCGTCTGCTTGTGCAACTGATAAATCAGACGGAGCAGGGTGGTTTTCCCGGCGCCGGATTTCCCAGTCAGGAAAAAAAACTGGCCCGCGTTTATGTTGAAGGACACATTGGACAGAATCTCGGGCCCGGCCTCGTAGCGCGTGCCGACATCCATAAAAGAGATAATATTCCCGCTTTCCATTTCGGGAATTATACAAAGTTTAACCGCGCGTGTCTAATGGTTGTTTTTCGACCAACGCGGCGCTGAATCATATCCCGCTGAACATCGCCGATGTGAACGCGTTCGGCGCGGCGGAGTTATACATATGGCATCCGCACAGCGACGCGCAGTTCTGCCTGCAATAATCCGGATAGCCGGTCGACCAAGGCTGAGTCGCCGCGTAAATCCAATTCGATTCCTTCGGCCAGGTCATTTTGCACATGCAGATGTCGCCGGTGGCGGCGTCCTGGGTCGGCTCATTTCCGGTTCCTACGCAGGCCGATATGCCCGCCGCGAAAATATTGTCGCAGTCGTATCCGGTCGGCGCGCCGACGCCCGCATATGTCGCGCTTTGCGGATAGCCGCCGCATTGGCTGCTCGCCGTTCCGCGGCAGTTTCCGGCGGCGAGGACGAACGCCCCGTTCTGGTTGTTGTATGCGTATTTGTATCCGTTGACACTGTATATGTGCCGCAGGCACATCTTCGCGGCCGGGGCCGCCGTCGTTGCGATTGCAAGAATCGCGAATAGTTTTTTCATGAGAGTTCTCCCTGTTTTGTTTTTATTGGCCGTGCCGGATGATTGGTGTCCGGCGCGGCGTCATTGGGAAATCTTGATGCGATCAGGGGGTTGAGAAATCATCTTAAAGTAATGATCCCGCGAAATTACTTATCGCGGCCCCCCGACCATAACGGGGATTGGCGCATAAAAAAAGACCGCACGCGGTCAAGGTTTTTATGCGCGGATTACGATGCGAAAACGACGCACCGCTTTAAGAAGGCTTCTCACGGCCCTTGATCCAAGTTTCCCAACTTGGTTCGTTTCACATTATAAAAGGTTTGCGATTTTTTGTAAAGGGCTTTTTATATTTGCAGAACCAATTTTTCTTTTGTATGCTCGGCTGGTTAAAAGGTTTATTTTATGTCGAATATTTACAGGACTCATAGTTGCGGGGAATTGACGGCAAAGGCCGCGGGCCAATCGGTCGTATTGTCGGGCTGGGTGCATCGCGTGCGCGATCACGGCGGGCTTTTGTTTGTGGACCTTCGCGACAATTACGGCATCACGCAATGCGTTTTCGGCGACCCGGCCGACATAGAAAAAGTCCATCCCGAATCGGTCATTCGCATAACGGGCGCGGTTGTCGCCCGCGCGGCGGACCAAATCAATCCCAAGCTCCCGACCGGCGGAATCGAAATCAAAGTCGAAAAGTTCGATATACTTTCGGCCGCCGATCCGCTGCCGTTCCAGGTCTTCGGCGAGGACGAAGTCGGCGAGGATATTCGATACAAATATCGCTTCCTGGATTTGCGGCGCGAGACATTGCACAAAAATATTTTGCTGCGCAACAAGATTATGAAGTGGCTGCGCGATAAAATGTGGTCGCTCGGATTCTCGGAGTTTCAGACGCCGATTTTAACCGTGTCGTCGCCCGAAGGCGCACGGGATTTCCTGGTCCCGTCGCGGCTGCACCACGGGCAATTCTATGCGCTGCCCCAGGCGCCGCAGCAGTTCAAGCAACTGCTCCAAATCGCGGGCTTCGACAAATATTTCCAAATCGCGCCCTGTATGCGGGACGAGGACCTTCGCGCGGATAGAATGTTGGAGTTTTATCAGTTGGATATAGAAATGTCGTTTGTCGAGCAGTCCGATGTGCACGCGCTCGGCGACGAAATTATTCCGGAATTATTGAAGGCGTTTCGTCCCGATGCGAAAATTGCGGCCGAGATTCCGCACATCGCATTTGACGACGCGATGCTGAAATACGGAACCGACAAGCCGGACCTGCGCAATCCGATTTTGATTTCGGATGTGTCTGATATTTTCGCCGGGTCCGACTTTGGAATCTTTGCGAACGCGGTCGCGAGCGGAAGCGTCGTGCGCGCGGTGCCCGCGCCGAAAACGGCGGACAAGCCGCGGTCTTGGTTTGATAAAACGGAAGGATTCGCGACCGAAGAACTCGGGCTGGCGGGTCTTGGTTATATTGTATTTGACGCGGCGGGCGCGAAAGGCCCGGTTGCGAAAAAGTTGGACGCCGCGCGCGTTGAGAAAATCAAAAGTGTGTGCGGGCTTGCCGACGGCGACAGCGTGTTTTTCATCTGCGAAAAAATCGACGCCGCGGCCAAGGCGGCTGGAAAGTTGCGCGCGCGGTTCGGCGAAGACCTTGGGCTGATTGACGCGAACGAGTTCCGCCTGTGCTGGATTGAAGACTTCCCGTTTTTCGAGGCGGACGAAAACGCGCCGAACGGAATCGCGTTCGGACATAATCCTTTCTCGCGGCCGCAGGGCGATCTCGAAAATCTCGACCTGTCGGAGCCTATGAAATTAAAGGCGTGGCAATACGATATGGTCCTGAACGGGCACGAGATTTGTTCGGGCGGTCTGCGCAATTATTCGCGGCCGGTTATGCTGAAATTGTTCGAGGTCGTCGGGCTGTCCGAAGATGAAGTGAAGACAAAGTTCGGCGGGCTTTATTCGGCGTTCGGTTATGGCGTGCCGCCGCACGGGGGCTGCGCATTCGGCTTGGAGCGCATCATCTCGCAAATCGTCGGCAACGATGCGATACGGGAACAGGTCGCATTTCCTGCGAACCAGCGGGGCCAGGATTTGCTGATGGGTTCGCCGTCGGAGGTCTCGGAGCAGCAGCTCCGCGACGCGCATATACAAGTGCGTAAAAAGTAGGGACTAGGGATTAGGGACAAGGGACTAGAAAAATCGCGAAGCGATTTTTTAGAGAGGAACAGCGAGGTGTTCGCGTCAGAATCGTTCAGGTCGATGCGTTTTTCACCCCGAAGCGTATAAGAATACGCGAGTGGGTGAAAAACGCGTCGAGA
This sequence comes from Rickettsiales bacterium, assembly GCA_031263295.1. Taxonomy (GTDB): domain Bacteria; phylum Pseudomonadota; class Alphaproteobacteria; order Rs-D84; family Rs-D84; genus JAISGC01. Next base: position 14,539 of record JAISGC010000055.1, on the reverse strand, counting down.
TGGGCGATTATCACGCGAACCCTAAAAAGGAGGGAGTTATGAAAAAGACATCAAAATGGAAAAAGTGGGCGCTGGGCGGATTGTTCGCCGCGCTGGTTTTATCGATTGAGTTTTTCTTGATTGCGCCGTTCTTTTTGCATCGCGAAAAATCATCGCCGACCGCGGCGGCCGAATCCATCGACCCGACCGCGCCCGCTTGCGACCGCGTCGTTTCGGTCTTGGAATCGCAGCTGAAAAAACTCGGCAGCGACGGCGCGTCGGACTATTTGGAACGCGCCAAGATTCTGAATCGCCTCTCGTTGGAGGCCTGCGGCGAGGACGCGAAGCGCAAATATTTCGCGCGCGCGATTTCGGAATTGCAGGTCGCCGATTCGTTACGCGGCCTGAACTCGCAGCTGACCGACATATCGCAGCGCGTCGGATTTTATTGGAAGGAGCGCGCCGAGTTTTTTCGCCTGCACGGAATGGCCGACAAGGAGATAGAGATTTATGAAAAATATTTGGCGATACCGGGGCGCTCGCGCGATGTCTATTCGCTGGTGAAAAAGGCGGAGGTTTTCGTTCGCATCGGGCGGCTGCCGGACGCGGTCGCGATTTACGCAGATGTCGCCGAGATTTGCAGGACCGCGAACAATTCCAACTGCTACATCGCGGGCGCGCAGTTTGCGGATCTCTTGGAAGAGAATGCGGAAAACGGCGAGATAACCGGGGACCTGCGACGCAGGTGGCCGAAAGACGCGGACTTCAAGGACTTGTTCAAGTATAACGGCGACGCCGCGCAACGCATCCGCGCGGTGCTGAAATAATTTTTTAACGACTAACTACTAGCGACTAGTGACTAACGACTAGTGACTAGTGGGGTGCCCGCCGTCGCGCTGCCACTAGTCACTAGTCGTTAGTAGTTGGTCGTTAAAAATCCCTTTACAAAAAAATGCATAACATCTATAATGATAGGGAACCAAGTTGGGAAACTTGCGTTCTGGGAAGTAGAAAATCCCATATTGAGCGGCGCGCTTTATGCGTCGTAATCCGAGCGTAAAAACATAACGGCGGAGGCCGTTTTTTTTATGCACCCGGTCAATGCGACCGGCCCGCTATGGTCGGGGGCCGCGCAGAGCAATCTCGTGGGATCATTCTCAATATGATATTTCTACCCCCCGACCCGTCTTCGCGCCTTCGGCGCTTCGCCGGGCTTGCGCCCCAAAGTTTCCCGACAATGCGATGCCTTTCGCGCGGTGTTCCCCTCCTTTGGAGGGGTGCCGCCCGCAGGGCGGCGGGGGGGTGTCGAACAACGGCACTGCCTTTCACCAGACCCACCCCGGCCGTTGCCCGCCCACCCCTCCAAAGGAGGGGAACACCGCGCGGAAGGCATCGCATAAAAAACAAAAACAGGGAGAAAAATTATGAAAAAACTTATTGCCATTGCAATGCTGGCGTTTTCCACCGGCGGCGAAGCCGACGCCGCGAAGCTCTGCGTGTTGAGTTCGACGCAGACCGTCACATGGAACGGCGACAGCGGAGAGTACTCGCTCGGCGCCGGATGCAAGGCTGGCGCAACCTGGGATAACCCCGCGGCCAGCCAGGTCACAGGCTCGACATCCGTCGCCTGCACCGGCAGGCATGTCCGCGGCACCGCAAGCTGCACGGCGAATGGGGATTGCCTGTGCACTATGACATATCCCGCCGCAGGACGCCCTATTTTGATGAATAATCCGGGCGTCTGCACAACCACTGCGCAATGCGCCTTGGGCTGCGGGTTCCAGCTGACAATTCCGCAATTTTTGATGCAGTTTATGGCATAGCGACCGATTATGAATTATGAATTAAAAATCGCCCCGGAGGGCGATTTTATCGCGATTTTTAGAACTTGTATCCAAGTCCCAATTTCACGACGCTGAACATATCGCCCCACCATTCGTTGCCCGGCTGGTTTTGCCATTTGGACTCGTAGCCCAGGCCCAGCTGGTATTGCAGATCCAACGACACTTTCGCATCCAGCGCGAACTGCAATCCGGCGACCAACGCGCCGTCGAACGAGCGATAGCCTTTCTCAATCAGCAGATTGTCCACCCCGACGCCGATGTATGGCGTGAACTTGCCGTTCGTCTTGATGTCATACAGCGCGCGCGCCTGACCCAATCCGAACTCGACATCGAACGAATCGGCGAAGTCGACATCTTTGCGGTGCAGCGCGGAGCGCATAAAGTCGGCCTCCAAGCGCAGCCCGTTTTCCAATTTGTATCCAAGGAACACGGCCAGATCGATATTGTCGAAGAACTCGACTTTCGGGCCGTCGTAGGACTTGCCGTCATAGGTGAACTTTTCGTTCATATTCGTGTTGAAGCTTCCGCCGATATAGGCGCCCGCGTTCGCGGCCGTCGCAAGCAGCATTGCCGAGAGCGATGTCAGTATCAGTCTTTTCATGAAGGAACTCCTTTTTTAGTTTTTCCCTGCGGCGATTATAGCAAATGCGGGCGGATGTCAAATACAAAAATTATAACGGGTGATAACGGGACAATGCGGTGGGGTGGTGTTCCCCTCCTTTGGAGGGGTGGCATTTTTTTGCAAAGCAAAAAAATGACGGGGTGGTACTTGCAGCAGGCAGTGCAGACCTTCGCCACCACCCCGCCGCCTTCGGCGGCACCCCTCCAAAGGAGGGGAACACCGCGCGTCATTCATTGTTCTTTTTTTTAATCCGTCGCCAGACGCTGCGATTGGCGTTGTGCTCGTCGAGGGTGCGGCTGAAACTATGGCCGCCGGTGCCGTCTGCGACGAAGTATAAATAATTCGTGTCCGCCGGATTCAGCACCGCCGCGATCGCGTCCATTCCGACATTCGCGATCGGCGCGGGCGGCAGACCCGCGTTGCGGTAAGTGTTATACGGGCTCGCGGTCTGCAAGTGTTTGGAAAACAGCGGGCGCCCCTGCATATCGCCGAGCCCGCCCGTTATCGCATAGACGACCGTCGGGTCCGCCTGCAACCGCATTTTTTTTCGCAGCCGGTTCAGATAGACCGACGCGACAACCGGCATTTCGGACGCGCGCGGCGTTTCCTTTTGGACAATCGACGCGAGCGTCATGACCTCGTTCCAGTCTTTTAACGGAGCGGGCAAACGGCGGCCCGCCCGTTCCCAGTTCTCGCGCACGCGGTCCATTTTTTTCTTCATCATATCGATGACCTGCGCCGGGTCGGAACCCTTTGGAATCGAATAGGTGTCGGGAAATAATTCGCCGTCTTTGTATTCGTGCGCCGCCCCCAGCAGCAGCGCGATTTGTTTGCTGGTCAGGCCCTCGGGGATAGTAATCGATGCGCTCGCGATCTCGCCCAAGGACAGCATCCGAGCCAGGCGCCAGACGCTGGCGCTTTCGGGAATGTCATAGGTTCCTGCCATCACCCGGCCGCCGCGCGCGCGGATTAAAAACTTGAAAATATCGCCCTGGTTCAGGTCCGCGACAACGCGCGATACGGACGCGCCGCTTGCGACGATGTATTCGCCGCCCGTCCACGCCGGGCGGATAAATAGAGAATAAGAGAATAAGAGACTAAGAGAAAAGAGAACAGAGAACAGAGAATAGAGAATAATCTTACGGCGCGTCGAACGCTTTTCCTGCCCCCGCTTGCGGGGGCGGGATAGAGTTGCTTGGCGAGCGGAGCGAGCCGTAGCAACTCTTGGGTGGGGGCTTTTTTTGACTGCGCGTTTTTTAACCGCCGTTTTTTTGGCGGCGGTTTTCTTTTTGGAAACGGAGTTTTTTTTAGTTGGCAGTTGTTTTTTTGGTCGAGCCTGGTGGGGTGTGGTTTGGTAAAACACACCCTTTTTATTTTCGATGGGGCGAAGCCCCGGAGAAAATAAAAAGAAAATCGCTTTCAATTTAATTGCAAATTGTCAGAGGGGCTTCGCCCCCTTCCAATTTGCAATTGGCGAGTTTTATCAAAACTCGCCCCACCAGGCATCCCATTAAATCCGCATCGGCATCAGGATGAACATCGAATCCGTGTCTTTCGCCGCCGAGCGAATCAGCGTGGGCGATAGCGCGTCCTGCATTGCCAAGGACACTTTGTCCCCGCCGTCGACCTGGTTCGCTATGTCCAGCAAAAAACGCAGGTTGAACAGAATCTGGAACGAATCATCGCTGTTGTATTCAATATCCAATTCCTCCGCGCCCGAGACCGAATTGCCGTCGTCTTTGCTGGACACCGACGCGACCAGTTTATTCATAGAGAATCCCAGCTGAACGGTCTTCGTCTTGTCGCTGCTCGCGGCGGACACAAGGTCTATCGCATGCACGAATTGCTTGGTGTTCATCGTCGCGATTTTCTCGTTGTTCTTCGGAATTACAATTTTATAGTTCGGATACTGCGCGTCAACCAGCTTGCTGGTCAAGGTCGCCGCGCCAATCGTGAAGCGCGCCTTGGTATCGGACAACTCGACCACCACATCGTCGACCTTCACATCGCCGAGAAGGTTCGCGACCTCCGCGACCAAGCGGCGCGGCAGAATAACCGACGGCATAGCCTCGGCGCCGGCGGGCGCGGGCATCGAGCACAGCGCCAGCCTCTGCGAATCGGTCGCGACCGCGGTCAGTTTTTTATCGTCTATATGGAAATATATTCCGCCCAAGTGATAGCGCACATCGTCCGCCGGAATCGCGAACTTCGTCTGGTTTATCAGGCGCGCAAGGTCGTCCGTGTTCATCTGGAACTTTACGACCGCGGTCGGCGCGACCATCATCGGGAAGTTGTCCGCGGGCATAGTCTGGAACTTGAAGACCGAGCGCCCCGACGAGACGACAAACTCGCCCGCGTCGGACAATTTCACCTTGATTTCCGCGTCCTCGGGCAATTTCCGCACAAGGTCGTAAAACATCTGGACCGGTATCGTTATCGCGCCGCCGGACAAAACATCGGCCGCGACATGCTCTATCAATTCAAGGTCGACATTCGTCGCGGTCAGGACCAGGTCGGCCCCGGCCTCGATCTTGACATTCGACAGAATCGGCAAGGTATTGCGCTTTTCAATTATGGACTGCATATGCCCGAGCGCCGAAACCAGCGCCTGTCTGAAAACCGAAAACTCCAAACTCATAATAAAAACTCCTTATCGGGTAATCTCTCAATTTCCCTCGTCCGGGCAAGATTAGCAAAAACCGCAAACTTGACGCAAGGACTTTTTTTTAATGACTAATGACTAATAACTAATGTCTAATTACTAATTGCCGCTCATTAGAAATTAGACATTAGTTATTAGTCATTAGTCATTAAACTTTTATGATATAATATCGCCAGAAAAAGGAACAACCATGAATCTTTCCGTTTTGTATTTTCTTGGGCTGGCGCTGGGGCTGTCGTATTTGGCGCGGCGGATTAAACTCAACCCTATGCTGGCGTTTTTCGCGGCCGGAATTATCGCCGGGCCGGGCGCCCTCGGTTTATTTGGCGGCGCGGGCAACAGCGGCCTTGATTATATGAGCGAACTCGGAATGATGTTTTTGTGGTTCGCGCTCGGGCTCGAACTGAACTTCAAGCGCCTGTGGTCTATGCGGCGCCATATCTTCGGGCTCGGCGCGGCCGAGGTGCTGGCGGTTGCGGCCGCGCTGTTTCCGGTTCTCTATTTCATCACGCCGTGGCCGTTGTCGCCCGCGATTATGATCGCGCTGATTCTGACCATGTCGTCGTCGTCCGCGAATCTGCAATCCTTGGCCGACCGCAACGAGTTGTCCGCGCGGCTTGGGCGCCAGACATTTTCGATTCTGCTGTTCCAAGGGCTGCTCGCGGTGCCTCTATTGGCGATGATGCCGGTTTTCGCGGGCAAGGTTCCGAACTTTGGCGCGGAAATAATCGATGTTTCGGTTATGACCCTGATGCTGAGTATCGGCGTCATAATTCTGGCGCGCGTAGTTATGAATCCCTTTATGAAAATAGTGGCGCGCATAAAGTCGCCGGTCGCGTTTTTGCTGGCGGTGCTGCTGACCATCGCGGCCTGCGGCGCGGGATTCGCGGCGCTGGGCCTGCCGGTCGGAATCGGGGCGTTTGTCGCGGGAATGCTGTTCTCGGAAAGCCTCTATCAGTATCAGGTGCGCGCCGACATCGCGCCCTATCAGACTTTATTCGGCGCGATGTTTTTCATAACGCTCGGGATGGGATTGGATGTGGAGCTGATGGGCGAACACTGGATGCTGATTTTGGTCGGCGCGGCGGCGCTGGTGGCATTGAAGTTCGCGATTATTTACATCGTCGCCGGAATGCGCGGAGTGCGCGCGCGCGCGGCCCTGGTCATAGCGCTGATTCTGGCGCAGGGCGGCGAGTTCGGCCTGTTGGTTTTGCAGACCCTTCGCGCGGCGAAGTTCGACTCGATTCCGAACGCGCATGCCGAGATTCTTATCGCCGTCATAATGCTGTCGATGATTGTCTCCGGCGCGGCCCTGTTGCTATACGACTGGCTGAGCGGGCGCGGCAGTTTATATTCCGCGGCCAAGGCCAAAAAATACAATCTTGAAATGCCCGCGCGCCCGGCGGTCATAATCTGCGGATTCGGGCGCGTCGGAGTGACCATCGCGAAAATGCTGGTCGCCGAAAAGGTGCCGTATCTCGCCATCGATATGAACATAGACCGCGTATTGTCCGGCCGCGAGCGCGGATTCGCCGTCTATTACGGAGATACCACGCGAAGCGATGTCCTGGCGGGCTTCGGGCTGCGGCCGCGCGGCGCCAAGGCGCTGATAATCGCGCTCGACAATGCGGCGGTTGCGAAGAAAACCGTTCGCGCCGCGATTCGCGCCGCCAAGAATGTCCGGATTTTCGCGCGCGCCCGGAACCTGGACGAATCAAAGACATTATTGGCCGAAGGCGCGCGCGTCGCATTGCCCGAGACAATCGAGTCTTCGTTCTTGCTGGGGCGCGGCGTTATGTCGGAACTCGGAATCTCCGAGCGCGAAATCAACCGCGTCCAATCGGCGATGCGGAAGGATAATTATCAAAACTCATAAGAGTTTTAGGACTAGGATTAGGACTAGGTGGAGGTTGTTATTGCGTTGTGGCGCAATCGCGAGTCACACCTAGTCCTAATCCTAGTCCTAGTCCAATATTCTATTCACAAAATCTTCGGCAGAAAAGGGGCGGAGGTCTTCGGCGCGCTCGCCCCAGCCCGTGAATATGACGGGCAGAGGATGGGCTTCGCGCGCGGCGTATGTTATCAAAAATCCCTGGCGCCCCGTCCCGTCCATCTTCGTCGCAATCAGTCCCGTCAGCGGCGCGGCGCGGTTGAAGAACTCTATCTGCGCCAATGCGTTCTGGCCGTGGCTGCCGTCCAAGACAAGCCAGGTATCGCTCGGCGCCGACGGGTCCAGCTTTTTCATAACGCGGACGATTTTCGCAAGCTCGTCCATCAGGTCTTGGCGGTTATGAAGTCGGCCCGCCGTGTCGATTATTTTCACATCCGCGTCTGTTTCCAAAGTTTTATACGCGACGGCCGCGGGTTCGGTTCCGTGGATGACTTCGGCGCCCGCGCGCTCGGCCCAAATGTCCAACTGCTCGGTCGCGGCGGCGCGGAAAGTATCGCCCGAGCCTATGACTACGCGGCGGTTTTCGCCCGCCCATCGCGCGGCCAGTTTGCCGATGGTCGTCGTTTTGCCCGCGCCGTTCGCGCCGACTATTAAAAGGGTATCAGGTATCAGGGAATTGGTATCAGGTTCAAGGCGGCGGGCGTATTTTAGTAATTTTTCGCGCAGGTCTTTTTCATCCGCCGACTTCGCGAGCTCTTTCGCCGCATCCGGCGCGATGTCGGCGGCGATCAGGATTTCTTCCAAATCGTCGTTGACTTTCTTGCCGAAGATTCGTTTTATAAAACTCATTTGGGACTAGGATTAGGATTAGGACTAGGTGGAACTTGTTATTGCGCCGCGACACTATAACGATTTCCAGTCCTAGTCCTAATCCTAGTCCTTACTGAAACAACCTTCTCATCATCCTCTCGTTCGGGCGGACGGGATATTTGCGCGACAAGTATCCCGAGTAATCGTCCAGAATCTGGCGCGAGACCTGTGAGCGCATCTCGGCCGCTATCTCTTTTATCTTGGCGGCGCTCGGCTTCGGCTGGATTTCTTCCAGGACTTTCACGACATAGAAAACTCCGTCGGCCGCCGTGATTTTCGCGCGGCCCGGGTCTTGTTGAAATGCCGCCGCGAGCACTTCGAGCGGCGCGCCCGCCGCCCGTCCGATAGTCGCCGACACCGCAAGTTTTTTCCCATCGACCACAATCTCGTTGGCTCTCGCATAGGCCTGCTTTTCCTGCTCGCCCCTGCGCCACAGAGCGGTCAGTTCCGTGCGGCGTTCGCCGAACGGCGTCGCGCGCGCCGGGTCTATTTTCTCGACCCGCCAAATCACGAATCCGTTTTTCGCCTCCATTATTTCGCTCTCCAAACCCTGCTCCATCGAGAACAATTTCTGCATCATTTCTTCGGTCAGAAGCGAGTCGCCGACCATGGCGCCGCTGGTCGTGCGCTTTTGGATTGTCATAGGGTCGAATGTGCGATAGTTCGCGCGCATCTTTTTGGCCGCGTCGCGTATCGAATCGCCTGCGGCCAGCATATCCTCTATGCTGCGCGCCGACTCGAAGCCGCGGTCGAACGATTCCGCGTTCGCCATCTTCGCGCCGACAATCACATATGAAATCGTGCGGAACTCGGGCACCAGCTTCGGATTTTTGGAATAGACTATGCGCAGGTCGTCCTCGGTCGGCGTTCCCGCGGCCTTGAACGCGTCGAACTTTATCGCCGAGTATTCGATTTTCCGCGTTTGGTTGCGCGAGTTGTAAATCGCGGTCGCGACGAAGTTCGGCGTCGCGGGCTGGGCCCCCAAGGACGACAGAATCATCTCGCGCAGTTCCTGCCTGCGCAAAGTATCGGCGAAATATTTCTCGGTTATGCCGTTCATATCCAGGACGGCGTCGAACTTGTCTGTCGAGAAAGCCCCGTTTTCCCAGAACTCCGGCGAACCCTTTATAATGTTCGCGACCCGCGACGGCGATACCGCGAGCCCCAAGTTAGACGCGTGCTGCTCCAACAAGAGCCGGGTCGTCAGGTTCGATATGACCTGGCCCGTGAAGTATTTTTGGGTCGTTTTATCGGCGTAGATTTGGCGCTGCATTTCTTTGCCCATCTGCGCGATTTGGCGCGAGCGCTCCCTGTCGAACTCTTCGGCCGATATGGATTCGCCGCCGACGCGGAGCAACGCCCCGCCGACCGAGGCCTCGCCCAGTATCCAGTTCGCCGCGCCCCAGCCCACGAACGAGAATATCAGTATTCCCATCAGTAATTTCGCCCAAACCGTTTCGCTGGCGTCGCGGAGTTTCTGTAATGACATCTTGACTTTTCCTTTGGTTTTCCCATATCATATAGCACGGCGAACGGGTGGAATGCAAGAGTTTTTAGGGGTTGGGGACCAGATATAAAGGGATTATAATGGCAAAGGCGCAGTTGAAACAAAACGCGGTCGATACGAATATGAAAGTTCGCGCGGCCGGAAAGGGCGGCGGCAACGGATTCTTGACGCTGTTCGTAATAATATTCATAGTCCTGGTCGGGCGCTCGATTATCGACGGGCGCAGAGACGAGGCGGCGAAGCCGGCCGAAAAAACATTTTCCGAAATTATGACGGCGAGCGAGACCAAGCAGCTTAAAACATTTTCGCTGAACGGCGCGGACGCGTCGGGCGAGTTCGCGGACGGGACGAAATATGTCGCCAAGGTTCCGGCCGACCCGGCGCTCTTGCAGCGCATCGCCGCGTCGGGCGCGGTCGTCAAGGTCGACGACAGCCGCGGATGGGCGGCGCTTTCGGACTGGATTCCGACAATCATCAGCGTGCTGTTCATATGGTGGCTGTTCCGCGGAATGCGGTCGATGCGCGGCGGCGGCATAGGCGGAATGTTCGGCAGCAAGACCAAAATCGTATCGGGCAAAACCGGCGTCAAGTTTGCCGATGTCGCGGGCATCGAGTCCGTCAAAAAGGAAGTCTCCGAGGTTGTCGACTTTCTGAAACATCCGAAAAAATACAAAGACCTCGGCGCGCGGGTCCCGCGCGGCGTCTTGCTTTCGGGCGAGCCCGGCACGGGCAAAACATTGCTTGCGAAAGCCATAGCGGGCGAGGCGGGCGTGCCTTTCTATGCGGTGTCGGGCTCGGACTTTTCGGGAATAATCGTCGGCCTCGGCGTTCAGAAAATCAAAGACTTTTTCGACATCGCGCGCGAGCATTCTCCGTCGATTTTATTCATTGACGAAATCGACGCCATCGGCGCGGCGCGCGGCCGCAGCGTCCACACCGACAGCGACAGGGAGGCGACGCTGAACCAGCTGCTGATTGAAATGGACGGCTTTTCGTCGGACGCGAATCTGATAATAGTCGCGGCGACGAACCGACCCGATATGCTCGACGCCGCGCTGCTGCGGCCGGGGCGCTTCGACCGGCAGGTTTATATCGAGCTGCCCGACCGCGCGGGGCGCCTTGCGATTCTGGAACTCTATGCGAAGAAAATGAAGTTCGACAAATCCGTTTCCCTGGATGCGGCGGCGCGCGGCACGACCGGATTTTCCGGCGCCGACCTGAATAATTTATTGAACGAGGCGGCGCTGAATGCGGCGCGCGCGGGCCGGACCGCGGTCAATGACGCCGATATAGACGAGGCGCGCGACAAGATTCTGATGGGGCCGCGAAAGGATAAAAAAATGCGCGGCGAGGATTTGCGGCGCACTGCCTATCACGAGGCCGGGCACGCGATGCTGTCCGTATCGCACGCGGGTCTGGTCGACCCGATTCACAAGGCGACGATTCTGCCGCGCGGCCGCGCGCTCGGTATGGTGCAGTATTTGCCCGTCGACGACAAGGTGTCCCTGACGCTGGCGGAGATTCGCGCCGATCTCGAAATCTCGCTGGCGGGACGGGCGGCCGAAGAAATATTTTTCGGCGCGGACCAAATCACGACCGGCGCCGAGAACGATATTGCGCAGGCCTCGCGCCTGGCCCGCCGCGCGATAACCGCATGGGGATTGTCGCCGAAGGTCGGAATGGTTTCGGTGAATCAGGTCGACGGATGGGGCCGCGGATATTTGGAAAATGCCTCCGACGATACGGCGCGATTGGTCGATGCCGAGGTCGCGGACTGGATGGCGGCGTCTTACAAGCGCGCCCGCGCGGTGTTGGTCAAAAACCGCGCGAAGATGAAGCGCCTTGCCGATGAGCTGTTGGCCCGCGAGACCCTGACCCGCGAGGAGATTGAGAAGATAATCAAGGGCTAGTTTGAGTTCAGGTTTGAGTTTGAGTGGGATTATTCCAGAGCGCAATTCCCCTTCCCAAAGGGAAGGGCTGGCCGCCGCGAAGCGGCGGACGGGGTAGGGGTAAAAATAATTTTTATTTCCACTACCCCGCCCCGCTACGCGGGGCACCCGCAACGCCTGCGAAGGGGAATTGCTCTCTGGAATAATCCCTAACTCCTAGTCCCTCGTCTCTTGTCCCCCGCCCCTAAAATATGGTATAATCCGGGTAAGGATTTTATGAAAAAGATTCTGCCCTTTGCGCTGGTGCTTTTATCCGCGCCGCTGTTTGCCGCGGACAGGACGACCGCGCGCAATCGCGCCGCGGCCAATGCGACTACTCCGCGCGCGACGCAGACGATACAGGCGCGCGCCGCGGCGGTTCCGACTAAAAATACTTCCGCCCGCGCCGCCGCAACAATAAAGAATGCGACGCCGAAACCGGTCTCCGTGCGCGCCGCGACAAATAGCGCCATCATCCGCGCGCCGGCGACCAAGGCCGCAACCGCGCGGGCCGCAGCCCTCACAAAAATAAAATCTAACCACGAGCCACGAACCGCGAACCCCGCGCCGCCGCCCGCAAAGCGGGCTGTGGCGGTGCGGGCCGCCGCGACCACCGGCATCATCGACAATCCCGAGTTGCTCGGCGCGGACTATGCGATTTGCCGCGATGCGTATTTTTCCTGTATGGACCAGTTCTGCGCCTTGCGCAACGAGCAATATAGGCGCTGCACCTGCTCGGCGCGGCTTGAAGAAATGCGCACGCGCGAGCGTAATTTCTCGGCCGCGGCCGGAATGATTCAGACTTTCCAGGACAACAATCTTGCGGTCGTCGGAATGAAGCCGAATGAGGTCAAGTCCATGTATAACGCGGCCGACGGCGAGCTGGGATTAAAAGAGGACAAGTCGACATCGGCCGCCGCCCTGACCGGAATCACGGATGTTCTGTCGACCAAAAGCGCCGATTCCGGCGCGCGGATGAACAGTGCGACCAACATCTGGTCGACCACCGATATGATTGGCGGCGCCGATATTGCGAGCCTGGAATCTACGGCGCTCTATAACGCGGTGCACGCGCAATGCGCGGAAATGTCGGGCTGCGCGCACGGCGGCGCGACATTCCAGATGATAGTCAGCGCATACGGAATGTATATCGAGCAGGACTGCCAGATATACGCGGACCAGCTTGACGGCAAGCAGCGCGAGGCGAATACCGCGGCGAAAGATGCGGCGGGCGCGCTCGCCGCGGCGCGATTGGAAAGCTATGACGCGCATAATTCGGATGCGATAAACCAGTGTCTGACCAATGTGCGGACCGATATGTTTGGCGATGCGGCCTGCGGCGCGAACAACGCCAAATGCGTCGACCCGTCGGGCCGGTTTCTGAACGCCGCGACTGGCGAGCCGATTTACACGCCGGACTTTTATATGCTCGAAAAACAGATTTCGCTCTCGGGCGATACTTTGCGCAACAACTCGAACGCGACCTATGTCAGTATGCTCGACGACAAGAAGCCCGCGGCGGCGGCCGCGCTCGACAAATGCCGCGATGTCGCGGACTATGTCTGGGACGAGTACTTGCGCCAGACGCTCATCGATTTGTCGCAGCGCCAGCTCGACGCCGTGAACAAGGTCAGGAACGAATGCGTCACGACGGTCTCGGATTGCTATGACGAAAAGCTGGATCAATTGCGCCAGTTCGCGAACGACATCAGCCAGGAAAATGTCGGCGCGCAGCAGATAAGTCTGACCGAGGAACTCTGCCACCAGAAACTCGAAACCTGCGCGATACTCTATGGCGGCGGACCTCCGGGATTGCAGAAGCTGCGCGATTTCGTCAAAGAAACGCAGACTATGAAATTGGAGAACGACTGCGACAAATACTTGCGCCAATATGCCGAAACTGTGTGCAGTCCCATCAACGACAACGCGCACGGATACCCGTATCAGTGCCGGTTCTATCGGCCGGGACTGCGCGAGGATCCGGAGATCGCGCTCGGCGACGACGGCGCGTCCGGGATGAAGGACGGCGGCAATTCGCTCTATGCGGTTATGCGCGCCAAGGCTCGCGATGTGTGCATCCGGTCCGACGCGTCGGATTTGCCGAACGAGGTCGAAAAGATTCTGTCGATGCTGATGGACGACATCAAATTAAAAATGGACGGCGAGCTGTCGAATGAATGCAAGAACCTGGGCTCGGTATGGAAGAGCCGGACGCTCGCGGAATATTCCGATGCTCAGATGGATCACGACGGCGTTCAGAAAAGCGGCGAGTTCGACAGCCGCGTCGGCGCGAACTCCGCGTGGGGGTTGTGCGTCGAGAATAAAGAATAATTGGAGGAGTGCGAACGCGCTCCTTCCTGCCCCGCGGAGCGGGGCGGGAAAGTTTTGCTTGGCGAGCGACGCGAGCCCTAGCAAAACTTGGGTGGGGTATTTATTCTTTATTCATTATTATTTATTCATTAAAAAATTATTTATCCCTCAACTTTGCGCCAAGGGCTTCGGCGGCAACAATAACTTTGTTTTGTATCGCCAATAAATCCGCGTCCGACAAATTGCTATCGGGCTGAATCACAATCTCCAACGCGACCGAGCGCGCGCCGTCGGGCATAGCGAAGACATCGAAGATATTCGTCTCGCAAATGCGGGCGTCCGCGCCGCGCGCCGCCGCCATCAAAGCGTCCGCCGCCGCATCCGTTATGAACGCGAAGTCGCGCGTTATCATCGGGAACTCGGCGAGCGAATATTTGTTGTCCGGCTTCGCCGGACGGCGAGTTTCATCGAAACTCGCCCCACCAGGCAGCGCGTCGCCGTTATGCACAATCCCAATCTCGACATTCGTTTTTATCCCGAACTTTTTCGCAACAAACGGAGATAGCTCGGCAAACACCGCGACGACTTTCCCGTCAACGAGCAGGCGTCCCGCGCGGAACGGATGCGCCCATTTTTCGGGCGACGGATCGTTCTCGACAACGGCGCCCGGAAACAGCGCGAGCAAATCTTCGCGCACGGAATAAATCGTCGCAGGAACGCCGTGTTTGATTCCCAAATTGGCGCCAAAGTTTCCAACTGGAACAGCGCCAGATGATGACAGCGGCGGTACGCCGCCGGTGCGTGCAATAATCAATTCGTTATGCTGTTGCCCGGGCTCGACGCCGTCGAAAACCACGCCGATTTCGAACAGATTCAGGTTCGAGCGCTTGAAGCGATCGTTCTCGGCGATGGCGCCGAGCATATTC
>JAISGC010000104.1 GCA_031263295.1 Rickettsiales bacterium | reverse complement strand
ATGTCGTCGTAATTTCTGGAAAATACAAGGGCGTGTCGGGCGAGGTCATCGCGGCCTATCCGACCGAATCGAAGGTCGTCGTCGCGGGCGTCAACCGCAGGAAGTGGCACATAAAGCCGACCCAGGACAAGCCCGGCCACATCGACGACCACGAGGCGCCGATCCATGTTTCCAATGTCGCGATTGTCGATGCGAAGACGAAAAAGCCGACGCGCGTCGGATATAAGATGGACGGCGATAAAAAGGTCCGCGTCGCGAAAAAGTCCGGCGAGGTCATCGTCGATAAAAAGTTGCAAACGAAGAAATAAATGGTATGATGCCAGCCGAACCCGCGAACCGCTGAAACGGAACGCAAAAAGGTGAAAGATTATGAACGCAAGATTGTTTGATATTTATACGAATAAAATCGTGCCGGAACTGACCAAAGAGTTCGGCTATAAAAACGGAATGCAGGTTCCGAAACTTTCCAAAATCGTCCTGAATATGGGCGTCGGCGAAGCGGCGGCGGACAAGAAAAAATTGGACGCGGCGATCGCGGATATGACGCTTATCGCGGCGCAGAAACCGAAGACGACCTATGCGAAAAAATCCATCGCGAACTTCCGCCTGCGCGAGGGCCAGGCCATCGGATGCATGGCGACATTGCGCGGAAAAAGAATGTATGACTTTTTGGACAAACTGGTCGTCATCGCGCTGCCGCGCATCAAGGACTTTCAGGGATTGTCGAAATCGAAGTTCGACGGGCGCGGGAACTATGCGTTCGGAATCAAGGAGCATCTGATATTCCCGGAAATCTCGGTCGACAAACTGGAATCTATCCGCGGAATGGATATTGTTATTGCGACGACCGCGAAGACCAATGCGGAGGGCGCCGCGCTGCTGACCAAACTCGGCCTGCCGCTGGTGCTGAAATAAATTAGGACTAGGACCTAGGATTAGGACTAGAAATAAGGAAAAAGAAAAAATGGCAAAGTTAGCGCTTGTGAACAAGCAGGAAAAAAGATTGAAAATGGTCGCGCGGTTCGCGAAGAAATTCGCCGCGCTCAAAGAGAAGATGTCCAAGACTTCGACTCCCGAAGACCGCATCGACGCGATGAAGAAACTCGCGAAGCTGCCGCGCAACGCGAACAAGACGCGCCTGCACAACCGCTGCGCCATCACGGGCCGCTCGCGCTCGTTCATGGGCCAGTTCGGCCTGTGCCGCCAGCAGATGCGGCAACTGGCCAGCGAGGGAAAACTGCCCGGCGTCCGGAAATCGAGCTGGTAGAGATAGGAGTTTGAGTTCGAGTTTGAGTTGGAGTGGCAAATACTCGAACTCAAACTCGAACTCAAACTGAAAAAAGGTAAAACAAAATGTTGACACATCCGATTGGAGATTTGGTAACCCGCATTCGCAACGGCCAGATGGCCGGAAAGGAATCGATAACGGCGCCGTTCTCGACGCTGCGCCAGGCGGTCCTCGGCGTCTTGAAAGACGAGGGATTTATCACCGATTTCTCGAAAGTCGAGGCCGGAACCAACAAGTCCGATTTGACGATACAATTAAAATATGTCGACGGCGAGGGCGCGATTCAGGAAATCTCGGTCGTCTCGAAGCCGGGCCGCCGCGCCTATTCGGGCGTCGCGAAAATGCCGCGCGTTATGAACGGGCTCGGCGTCGCGATTATGACGACGCCGCTCGGGGTTATGACCGACGCCGAGGCGCGGGTCAAGAATGTCGGCGGCGAGGTCTTGTGCCGCGTGATTTAATGAATAAATAATAAAGAATAATGAATAAAGAGGTTCGCGTTATAAAATGATTTTAAGATAATGAATATTTATTCTTTATTCATTATTCTTTATTCATTCTTTGCGACGCAGGAGCAAAAATGTCAAGAGCTGGAAAGAATGCAATTTCGATAACAAGCGGCGTCAGTGTCTCGAAGACGCCGGATGCCATTGTCGTCAAGGGGCCGAAGGGCGAACTGAAAGTTCGTTTGGACACCGCGAACGCGCATCTTGTCGATGTCAATATCGACGGCGACAAAGTCCATGTCGTCCCCAAAGACAAGGAAGACTTGGCCACCCGCGCGATGTGGGGCACGATGGCGCGCAACATCAAGCAGGCCGTCGAGGGCGTCTCGACCGGATTCTCGAAAGAAATGGGAATGAAGGGCGTCGGATTCAAGGCGGTCGTCAAGGGCAAGGATCTTGTCCTGACCGCGGGATATTCGCACGATGTCATTATGCCGATACCGGCGGGCCTCGTCGTCGAAATCATAGAGCCGACCGCGTTCAAGATAACGGGGAGCGATAAAAATATGGTCGGCCAGTTCTCGGACAAAATCCGCAAGGTCCGCAAGCCCGAGCCGTATAAGGGCAAAGGCATATTCTATAAGGACGAGAAGATACTGCGCAAAGAGGGCAAGAAGAAATAGGTTTAAGTTTGAGTTTGAGTTCGAGTTGACTCAAACTCAAACTCGAACTCAAACTTGGTGAAAGAAATGATAAAGCATTTAAGCACTTCTGAAAGACGGACTCTGTCGAACAGGGCCGCGTTGAAAAGAAAGAATCACGGAAAAATCCGCATGTCGGTTTTCCGCTCGGATCGGCATATCTCGATACAGGCCATCGACGATGTGAAGGGCGCGACGCTCTGCGCCGCATCCAGCGCGGAAAAAGACTTCGCGGGCAAGGGCTGGAATGTCGCGGGCGCGGCCTTGGTCGGCGAGGCCTTCGCAAAACGCGCGAAGGAAAAGAAATTGGCGGGCGTGTATTTCGACCGCGGCGGATACCGCTATCACGGGCGCGTCAAGGCCTTGGCCGACGCGGTCAGGAAGGGCGGAATTGAGTTTTAAGTTGGAGTTCGAGTCGGAGTTTGAGTCAACTCAAACTCGAACTCAAACTAGAAAGGAAAGAATATGGCTGAATATAGAAATCGGGATTTGCAGACTGACAACTTGGCGGATAAATTGGTCGCGATAAATCGCGTGTCCAAAACCGTCAAGGGCGGACGCACGATGTCGTTCTCGGCGCTGGTCGTCGTCGGCGATCGCGCGGGTCAGGTCGGCTTCGGCAAAGGCCACGCGCGCGAGGTTCAGGCGGCCGTGCAAAAGGCGACGAAAGAGGCCAAACGCAAACTGGTTCATGTGCCCTTGAAAGAGGGCCGCACGCTCCACCACGACGCCGAGGCGAAGTTCGGCGCGGGCCAGGTGGTTATGCGCTCGGCGGTTCCGGGAACCGGAGTCATCGCGGGCGGCGCCTTGCGCGCGGTCTTCGACTGTTTGGGCGTCCAGGATGTCGTCGCGAAATCGAAGGGCTCGAACAACCCGCACAATATGGTGCGCGCGGCGTTCCTGGCCTTCCGCAAAATGAACAGCCCGAAGTCCGTCGCGACAAGACGCGGCAAGCCGGTGCAGGAAATTATCGCGAACCGCGACGGGCGCAAGAACGCCGTCGAGGAAACCGCGAGCGAGTAAATAGAGAATAAGAGAATAAGAGAATAAGAGAATGGAGCGCGGCGTAATCGCAAACACCATTCTCTTATTCTCTGCAAACGCGAAGCGTTTGCATTCTCTCATTCTCTTGCAAAGGTGAATAAAATGAAACTGAACGAATTAAAAAGCAACGCCGGGGCGACGCATTATAAAAAGCGGGTCGGGCGCGGTATGTCGTCCGGGACCGGCAAGACCGCGGGCCGCGGAACCAAGGGCGCCGGGGCGCGCGCCGGAGCGCGGAAACTCGCGACCTTCCAAGGCGGGCAGCTGAATATTCTTCGCCGCTTTCCGAAGTTCGGATTCGTGAACATCTTCGCGAAGAAATACGCGGAGCTGAATCTCGCGGACATAGAAAAGTTCATAGCGTCGGGCAAAATTGACTCTGCGAAAGAAATCAATATCGACTCGTTGATTGCGGGCGGAGTTCTGAACCGCAAGAAGGACGGGTTGAAAATCCTCGGGCGCGGCGAGCTGAAATCAAAGGCGAATATCGTTGCGGCGAAATGGTCGAAATCGGCCGAGGCCGCGATAACCAAGGCGGGCGGAACGATAGCGGCCGCGGCGGAGCCGAAAAAATGGACGAAGGCGAAATAAAATGTTCGGGACCAACGGCTTGAATATTTTGGCGAACGCAAAGGCGAGGGATGTCCTTGCGATGCTGTTCGACGCGATAAAAATGTCGATTGCGGATATGTGCGCGGAGATTTCGGAGGAGAGGACCAAAAGCGTCGCGAAGCAATACCGCGTCTATATAAAATAAAGGCGGCGCGATGTGGCCGGGCTTGGAAAGAAAATTTGGATTCAGGCGGACGAGATAAAAAGCGCAGAAAAAGAGTTCCGCGGACTGCGGTATCACAACAAGCGGATGCGCATAGAATCGTCGTATCGCAACTTTGGAAATGTGAGATCAAGGATTGAGAGAATGAAAAGGAAGTTGGAGAATATGCAGGCCCGGCTTCTTGAAGGGAACACCTTATGAACGGGATAAAGAGATTTTTTTCGGGCCTCAGCGACTTGCAAAAGCGGCTGCTGTTCACATTGTTCGCGCTGGTGATTTACCGCGTGGGCTCGTTCATTCCGCTGCCCGGCGTCAATGCTTCGGCGGTTATGCATCTGTTCGATTCGACATCCGGAATGCTCGGAATGTTCGATGTCTTCGCGGGCGGATCGATGTCCAGAATGTCGGTTCTGGCCCTGAATATTTTCCCATACATATCGGCCTCGATTGTGATTCAGTTATTGTCGACGGCCAGCAAGCAATTGAACGAATTGCGCAAAGAGGGCGAATCGGGCCGTATGAAAATCAACCAATACACGCGGTATTTGGCGATTGTGCTTTGCGTGGTTCAGGGCTGGGCGGTCGCGCGCGGACTTGAATCGATGGGCCCGGTGAACGGAATGCCCGCGGTCGCCAATCCCGGATTCGCGTTCGAGCTTTCGACAATCGTCGCATTGGTCGGCGGAACGGCCTTCGTTATGTGGCTGGCCGAGCAAATCACCGCGCGCGGATTTGGCAACGGCGCGTCGCTCTTGATTTTCGCAGGCATAGTCGCCGAGATTCCGGGCGGCATAGGCAAGCTTGCGGCCTTGGTCGGCGCGGGCTCGGCCTCGCCGTTTATGATGTTCCTGATTCTGGCGTTCATTGTCGGAATGGTCGGAGTCATCGCGTTTATGGAGCAGGCCCAGCGCCGCATTCAGATTTTATATCCGCGCCAGCAATCCATGGGCGGCATGGCCGGGGCGCCGTCGTCATATCTTCCGATAAAGGTCAATATGTCGGGCGTTATGGGCCCCGTGTTCGCGTCGTCGATTATGATGCTGCCCGCGTTCATAACAAAGTTCGTCCAATCGGACGCGCTGTGGTATCAGCATCTGATGGCGTTCTTCACATACGGCACCTGGTCCTATATGGCGCTTTACGCGGCTATGATAATCTTCTTCGCGTTCTTCCAGACGGCGATAGTGTTCAACTCGGAAGAGACCGCGAACAATCTTAAAAACGCGGGCGGATATATTCCGGGCGTGCGTCCGGGCGACCAGACGCAATCGTTCTTGGACAACATCGTCTCGCGCGTGACTGCTATCGGCTGCATATATCTTGTCGTCGTCTGCTGCCTGCCGATTGTCCTCAATACGCAGTTCGGAATGCCCTTGGTCATCGGCGGAACCAGCGTTCTGATTGTCGCGGGCGTGGTCTTGGACACATTCAACCAGATTCAGTCCTATATCGTCGCCAAGCAATATTCGTCCGTGATAAAGAAAGCGCAGAAGAAAAGCAGGTTCCGCGTTTGACTTTCGCGGATAACAAGATAAAATGGAAAAACAAAAAAGATAGCGAGGTGTTCGCGTCAGAATCGTTCAGGTCGATGCGATTTTCACCCCGAAGTGTATAAAAATACACGTGTGGGTGAAAATCGCGTCGAGATGGGCGATTATCACGCGAACCTTAAAAGAAAAGGTAATATAAAAATGGCTGTTCGCATAATGGGTATCAACATACCGGAAAACAAAAGGGTGGAAATCGCCCTGCGCTATATTTACGGAATCGGTCCGGCTCATTCGGCCGAGATAGCCGCCGCGCTGAAACTGCCCGCGGCGCTGCGCACCAAGGATTTGACCGACGAGCAGGTTATCGAGATTTCGCGCTACATCGAATCGCACTTCAAGGTCGAGGGCGACGCGCGGCGCGAGGCGACGATGAACATCAAGCGCTTGCAGGATCTGAAAACATACCGCGGCATCCGCCACCGCAACCGGCTTCCGGTCCGCGGCCAAAGGACGCAGACGAACGCGCGCACCCGCAAGGGCAAGAAAATAGCGGTCGCGGGATCGGCAACGAAGGGAAAATAAAATGGCTCTGAAAACAAAGAAGAAAATCGTTAAAAAAGTTTCGCACGGAATCGCTCATGTTCTGGCGACGATGAACAACACGCGCATCACGATAACCGATCCCACGGGCGCGGTCCTGTGCTGGGCGACCGCCGGAGCGAACAGCTTTAAGGGCGCGAAGAAATCTACCCCTTACGCCGCGGCTATCGTCGCGGAATCGGCCGCGAAAAAAGCGGGCGACATGGGAATGAAGACAATCGATGTTTTGATGCGCGGAATCGGCGGCGGCCGCGAGAGCGCCGTGCGCGGGCTTGGCAACGCGGGCCTGATTGTGCAGACGATTACCGACACGACGCGCGTCCCGCACAACGGATGCCGGCCGAAGAAAGTAAGACGAGTCTAGGACTAGGATTAGGACTAGGACTAGTGGAACCTTGTTATAACGCCGTGATGCAATAACGAGCTCCATCTAGTCCTAGTCCTGATCCTAGTCCTCCACAAATAGGGAAAATAATAAACTAACCTATGGAGTAAAAAATGATAGAGAAAAATTGGCAATCTTTGCTGAAACCGAAAAAAATCGCCGTCCAGATTGACGAGAAAAATCCGAATCTGGCGACGCTCGTCGCAGAGCCTTTGGAAAAGGGATTCGGCCTGACGCTCGGCACCGCGCTTCGCCGCATACTCTTGTCGTCGTTGCAGGGCTGCGCCATCACCTCGGTTAAAATCGACGGGATTCAGCACGAGTTCACGACCATTCCGGGCGTGCGCGAAGACATAACCGATTTGATTCTGAACCTGAAAGGCGTGTTTTTCAAGGCCGATTCCGAGGGCGCGAAAAAGGCGACCATCTCGGTCAAGGGCCCGCGCGTCGTCACGGCCGCCGACATCCAGTGCCCGGCGGGTCTGTCCGTCTGCAACAAGGACTTTGAGATTTGCAATATTGGCGCGGGCGGCGAATTGAATATGGACATCAACCTGAACACCGGGCGCGGCTATGTCGCGGCGCGGTTCCAGCCGAACACTCCGATCGGAACGATTCCGGTCGACTCGATTTATTCGCCGGTTCTGAATGTCGCGACCAGCGTCGAGGAGACGCGCGTCGGACAGATGACCGACTATGACAAGCTGACGATGTCGGTCAAAACCAACGGCGCGATTTCGCCCGAGGACGCGGTCGCATTGGCGGCGCGGATTCTGGCCGACCAGATGGTGGTCTTTATCAACTTCGAGGATCCGGCGCAAATTGCACTGCCGGCCGAGGAAGAGGTCAAGAAAGAAGTTCTGCCGTTCGATCCGAAACTGCTCAAACATGTCGACGAATTGGAATTGTCGGTGCGCGCGAATAACTGCCTGAAAAACGACCACATCAACTGGCTTGGCGAATTGGTCCAAAAGACCGAGGCCGATATGCTGAAAACGCCGAACTTCGGACGGAAATCTCTGAACGAAATCAAGGCGCAGTTGGAGGCCATGGGCTTTGGCCTCGGCATGGAGGTCCCGGGCTGGCCGCCGGAAAACATCGCGCAGCTCGCGAAGAAATACGAGGATCCTTATAAGTCATAGGGACCTTACAGCGGGGAGTTCGCGTCAGAATCGTTCAGGTCGATGCGAAAATCACCCCGACGCGTATATCAATACGCGAGTGGGTGATTTTCGCGTCGAGATGGGCGATTATCACGCGAACCTAGTTGTAAAGGAATATAAGATGAGACATCAGAAAAATAATTATCATTTCAATCGGGACGCGAATTCGCGAAAGGCTTTGTTCTTGAACCTTGCGAAATCCCTGATTGAAAAAGAGCAGATAAAGACGACGGCCGAGCGGGCCAAGGCTTTGCGCGGAGTCGTCGAGCCGATGATAACGCGCGCCAAAACTGATTCGGTCGCGAACCGGAGATTGGCCGCGTCGGAATTGCAAAACGACGACAAGGCCGTGAAGAAATTGTTCTCGGTCCTCGGGCCGCGCTATGCGGATAGGAAGGGCGGATACACTCGCGTTCTGCGCGCCGGGATTCGCTATGGCGATGCGGCGGATATGGCGATAATCGAGTTCGTCGGCCGCGATGTCGCGGCGAAGGCGGCTCCGAAAAAATCCGACGATGCGAAAGCGCCGAAAACCGACAAGGCCGAAAAAGCCGAAAAGAAATCTTCGGTGAAGGTCGCGCGCGAAGCGGAATCGCATGTCAAGGCCGCGGGCGCGAAGAAGGAAGTCTCGGTCAAGCGCCGCGCGACGGGGAAATAAGAGCGCGTTTCCTGCCCCCATTTATGGGGGCGGGATAGAACATCTAGAAAAATTGCCCCGCAATTTTTCATAGATGTTCTTGGGTGGGGGCAAATCTGGAACAGACTAACCCCCACCCAAGATTTTCTAGGCTCGTTTCACTCGCCAAGAAAATCTATCCCGCCCCCGCAAGCGGGGGCAGGAAGAGCGCAGTGCAAAAAAGGAATTAAAAGAATGTTCTCAATCTTGCTCACATCAATGATTGTCGTCGCGGTTATAATGGTCGCGGTGATTCTGCTGCAAAAATCCGAAGGCAGCGGGATGAGCGGCTCGCAGGCGGCGTCTATGTTCGGCGGCGCGCTGACGGGCGCGAGCGCGGGGAACTTTTTCACGAAATTGACATCATGGCTCGCGACGATATTTTTCGTTTTGTGCGCGGCCTTGGCATTCATAGTTTCGAAGCAGGGCGCGCGCCTCGGCGGCGACGCGGCCGTGCGCGAGCAGCTGGCCCCGACTCCGGTCCCGGCGCCCGCCCCGGAACTTCCGGCGGACACGGCGGCGACGCTCGGCATCGCGCCGACCCCGTCCGTCCCCGCGGTCCCGGAAAATTAAAAGATTCCAGAGCGTGGTGGGGTGTGTTTCATCGAAACACACCTTTTTATTTTCGATGGTCCGAAGGACCTGAAAAAATAAAAAAATAGGATTCAATAAAACGCGATTCTCATCGCCGAGTTTTTTACATTCGTGTTCCAGATGCAATTGTATCCGCACGAGTATGAGCATTTGGCCTGGGTCGTATGCCTTCCGATAAACACCCACGGGCCGATGGCCGCCGACCCGTTCAGGGTTATGCGTTGGCAAAAGCAAAACACCTTGTCGCCCGACGCGGCCGCGTTCGGCGTGTTGTGATTCTCGCCCTCCCAAATATTCGGTTCCGCGACGCAGATATGCCGGGCCAAAACTTCAAGGTTTCCGCTGACCATTTTCACCGTCGCGGGCCCGTCCAGTGTGCCGAGCGTGTCGACGCAGATTCCTC
>JAISGC010000091.1 GCA_031263295.1 Rickettsiales bacterium | reverse complement strand
GGCCGCAACTCCCGAGCCAGCGCGAGCGTGTCATTGAACAACTCGTCCGTCTCGCCCGGAAACCCGCAAATAATGTCCCAGGAAAATGTTATAGCGGGCACAGCCTGGTGGGGTGTGTTTCGATGAAACACACCCTCGCCGCTTCGCGGCGAGTAATTGTCCGGCTTCGCCGGACGGCGTTTTTTATCAAAAAACGCCCCACCAGGCTGGCATTTGGCATAATTCCAAATCTGTCTGATTCTTTCCCTCGTATGCCGCCGACCCATCCTCCGCAGAACCTCGTCGCTGCCGCTCTGAACCGACAAGTGCAGATGCCGCGTCATTCTCGGTTCGACCGCAATCAAATCCAGTATCGATTCTATATCCCCCGCCGGGTCCAAGGACGACAGCGTCAGCGCCCGCATCCCCGGCAAATCGTCAAGCAACCGCCTGCAAAGTTCCGCCAAATTATGAATTATGAATTGTGAATTATGAATTGAATAATCCGCAATATTGACCCCCGTCAAAATAATCTCCTCATATCCGTTTTCGACCAACGCGCGCGCGTCGGCCAAGATGCGCTCGTAAGAAAAGCAAACCGCCCTGCCCCGCAAAATCCGCGTGATGCAGTAAGCGCACGCCCGGTCGCACCCATCGCCGATTTGCACGAATCCCTTGGTTTGCATTTTGGAGAATGAGGCGACGCGCAGTGTTTCTTTATCGCGCGTCAACATAGAGAACTCGTCACCCCGGCGCAGGCCGGGGTCCATTGCTTTATCGCAATTCATAACTGATAAATTATGACGCGGCGGTTGGCAGTGGACCCCGGCCTGCGCCGGGGTGACGGCAACTTCGTTGCCGTTTTGTTTTAAGTTATACGCCGCCAAATTAAACTTGTCCTTGTTCGCAATCACCGCGGCGCCGTCGAAATCCCCAGGTCGCAAAGTCGCGCCGCAGCCCGTGACGAATGCGGGCGCGCCGGGATTTTCGCGCATAATTTTATGAAACAATTGCCGCGATTGGGCCTGGGCCTCGTTGGTCACGGAACAGGTGTTCACGACGATCGCGGGCCCGACGCCAGCGGTGCGCAGCATCGCGCGGATTTTTTCAGCTTCGAGTGCGTTCAAGCGGCACCCGAGCGACAAGATTTTAATTTCTTGATTTTTCATTTTTCCTGTGCCATTATAAGCAACGCAAAAATTAAATCAATAACACGGAGTTTTTTATG
This sequence comes from Rickettsiales bacterium, assembly GCA_031263295.1. Classification (GTDB taxonomy): domain Bacteria; phylum Pseudomonadota; class Alphaproteobacteria; order Rs-D84; family Rs-D84; genus JAISGC01. The sequence goes on along the minus strand of JAISGC010000091.1, from coordinate 3,188 downwards.
TCTCGCATTACGATTTCCGACGACCTGCCATTTGTGGACAGCAAGTATGAATTGGGGATGCTGGCGTCCCAGCGCGTCCGCGACCTGAACGGCGGCGAGTCGCCCGTGATTCCGCTCGAAGCCGGGGACAAGCCCGCGGTCACGGCGCTGCGCGAAATTGCGAGCGGCAAGCTCGACATCGGGACATTGCGCGACGAGTTCATCCAGTCCTATAAAAAGCTGCCGACCGCGAGCGAGGCCGAGGAGACGCTTGAATCGAACGCCGCCGCGCCCGAGCTGAAAGAGCTGGACGACGAGCTGGCCGGAGTCGCCGAGAAAAAAGAAGAGCTTTCCGCAGAGGCGGACGAAGAGCTGGCCGAGGAATCCGAGGGCACGAACGAAACTCCGGCGACCGGAGAGCAATAAAAAATGAGCAATTAGCAATGTGCAATGAGCAATGGAAGCGCGCGATAGCGCAAAAGCAAACTCCTATTGCTCATTGCACATTGCTAATTGCTCATTATTTTGGAGATGTCGCATAGCTGGTCTAGTGCACCGTCTTGGAAAGGCGGCAAAGGGCAACCTTTCGTGAGTTCGAATCTCACCATCTCCGCCACCAAAAATTGTTAGCGTTCGCCAAAGGCGAGCGCTTAAAATTTTTGAGTGTCCTGCGAAGCGCGCAGCGCGAAGCAGGACGAAAAGCAAATGCCCGCGTTCGCCACCAATTTGACAATCCGCGTCAGTATGATAAAATGCTCCCATATGATGTATGAATCGCATTTTCATTGCAGCTTCCTTCGTCGCGCCTAGGTGCGCGCAGATTTTTCATATAAAAACTTTCTTAAAACATTAAACAACGGGCATCGAAGTCTGCTCGATCAAAGGATGATTAAAATGACAACGCAAAATAAATATGGCCTTTTCCTGCGGACCATGCAAAAGGAGCTGGGCGATTACGAGGGCGAAATAATCGCCGCCAATATCAAAAAAGACGAATCCGTTTTTATCAAATCCGGCCAAATATGGGCCTGCGTTCTGGCCCATTTCGCGGGCTGGATTCGGGAAAACGCGCGGTTCCAGATAAAGGTTCTGCAAAGGGATTGCTGGCCGCTTAAAGCCATAACCGGATGGTCCGATATGTATCTGACAAGAAAAATCTGCGGCATAGACGACGAGCTGGCGAAAAGCCGCACCGCCGAGCAGAGATTGTTGAAGCAATACATAAAGCAGGAAACCGGCGGCCGTCCGTTCTCCATGGTGGACAGCGGTTTTTACGGAAGCATAGTTCAGAATCTGGCGCTGAAAGGATTCGCGTTTCAGCCCCTGTTCCTGTTTTCCAAAAATCCTTTGATTCCCGGATTTTTCAGCGGCGGCAAGACGCAGGCCTTATTGTCCGGGATTTTGCCGAAGGACGAGGCGCCGCAGTTTTGCAGCGCCCTGATAGATTCTTTCGAATGCTGCATTCCGAAACGCTATCAAAGCCCGGCGAAACTGACCCGGAATGAAGACGGCGAAGTCGCGGCGGCTCTGGTCCCTAACGACCCCCTGTCGATAAGATTCTGCGAGCTGTTTAAGATGGGGATGAAGACGACCCGGAATTGGTCGCTTGGGGAAGTCTTGGAAATATTCTCGAAAGAATATGCCTTGGCAAAACAAAATAAATCCGGCATTATGACCAAAGGAAGCCCGGCTTGGTCGAAGGCGGACGAGTTTATCGGCGAGTTCGAGAAAAACACATTGAAGACCAAGGTTCTTCTGCGGCAAAGGAGCAAATGATGGCTATATGGAAAAGCGCGAAACCCCTGATAGGAATGATACATTTGCCGAATCTGCGCGGGTATCGCAATCTCGGCGGCATAATCGCGCGGGCGGTATCCGATGCGAAGATTTTGGCGGCGGCCGGATACGACGGCGCGCTGATTGAAAACTATCACGACGATCCGGAATCGGAGTTCGTCCCGGAGGAAGTGAAGGCCGCCGCCGCGGTCGTCGCCTCGAATGTCGCGTCGGCGGTCAACGGCGAAATGCAAATCGGCGTTCAGTTGTTGCTGAACGATTACGAGGCGTCCTTCGCGATATGCAAGGCCGCGGGCGCGAGCTTTTCAAGGGTTGATGTGTTCGTCGACGATATGACGGGACGATGGGGCGACATACGGCCCGACACAAACGCCATAATCGCCGCGCGAAAAAATCTGTGTCCCGAATTGTTTCTTCTCGCCGATGTCCAGGTCAAACACAAAACGATGATCGACCCCGGCAAGAGCATCGAGACTTCGACCCGCCAGGCCGTCGCCGCGGGCGCAAGCGCCGTTGTGGCGACCGGGGCCGCCACTGGAATCGAAACTCCGATGGACACCATCGTCCGCGTAAAATCCGCCGCTGGCGGCGCGCCGGTTATAATCGGCGCCGGGCTCAATACGCATAATGCGGAGTCTCAATTGTCGGTCGCGGACGGCGCAATCGTCGGGACCGGAATTATGACGGATGGGAAAATCGACGCGGGCAAGGCCGTTGAAATTGTCCGCATCCGAAACAAGCTTGTATAAATCAAATGCCTGTCGTCGCGCCGTTCCTGCCCCGCTTGCGGGGCGGGAAAGGTTGAGTTAGTGAGCAGGCGAAGCCTGCGAGCTTACGAAACCTTGGGTGGGGAAAATTATGAATTATGCATTATGAATTATGAATTGAAAAATCCCCTCTCGGGGATTTTTATTGCTGCGGAGCGCCGTCGGGACCGCCTTTCGGTCCGCCGGGGAATCCGCCTTCGGGCCGGTCCGGACGCTCGGGCATTTTCACGCCGCACGATTCCATCGCCTTTTTCTGGCACTCGCGCGCGGCTTTCATCTCTTCTGTCATTTCTGGCTTCTTGCCGGGCTCGGGCTTTTGACCGGGCTCAAACTTCGGCTTCTCGAACTTGGGGCAGGCGGCCGCCTCGACGCAGGCCTTCTGCTCGTCGGTCATCTCGGGGCCGCCGAAGCCGCCCTTCCCGCCGGGCCCTTTGCCGCCGCCCATCGGCGGCTCGGCGAACGCGCCGCCCGCAATGACCGCAAGCATCGCGAATAATGATAATTTTTTCATCGGTTTCTCCTTTTATGCCGATATTGTATCATATTTTAACGACTAACGCCTAACGACTAGTGACTAATATCGGCGCGCGAAGCGCGCACATCTGTTAGTCGTTAGTCACTAGTCGTTAAAAAGCCCTTTACAAA
>JAISGC010000076.1 GCA_031263295.1 Rickettsiales bacterium | reverse complement strand
CCGAAGGGCGGCGGGGTGGTGCTTATCATGGGCACTAACTAAACCCTATCCCAACTTCTTCCGCAACACCTCATTGACAACCTTCGGATTCGCCGTTCCTCCGGTCGCCTTCATCACGCCGCCGACGAAAAATCCCAAAAGACCCGTCTTTCCGGCCCTATATTGAGCGACGGAATCGGCGTTTTTCGCAATGACTTTATCAACCGCCACCTCAACCGCGCCGACATCGGTCGATTGCTTGAAGTTATATTTGTCGGCGATTTCGCGCGGCCCGCAGCCCGCGTCCGGTCCGCCCTGCTCTCCGTCGAGCATCTTTCCGAAAATATCCTTGGCATTCTTGGACGAAATCTCGTCGGCCAAAATCATATCGGCCAACTCTGCCAAGTGCGCTGGCGGCATAGAATATTCCGGATGCGCCGCCAAATCCCCCAGCATCCAGTTCGCGACGACTTTTCCTGCCCCCGCTTGCGGGGGCGGGATAGATTCGCTCGGCAACTTGTTGCCTAGCGAATCTTGGGTGGGGGCCGACATTACCAAATCAAAATATTCGTATAAATCTTTGTCCTCTCCAATCCGCTCCGCATCAATCGCCGCGACGCCCATCGCCGCATAGCGCTTTTTCCGCGCCGCGGGCAACTCGGGCATAGACGCGCGCACGCCCTCGATTTCGTCATCCGCGATAACCAGCGGCAGCAGATCCGGGTCCGGGAAATAGCGATAATCGAGCGCGTCCTCTTTCGACCGCATAACGCTGGTCGTGCCGTCCGCTTGGTTATAATGCATCGTATCTTGCGAAACCAGGCCGCCCGCCTCGTAAATCTCAATCTGCCGCCGCGCCTCGTATTCAATCGCGGTCTTTATGAACTTAAAACTGACCATATTTTTGGTCTCGGTCCGGGTGCGAAAGCCGCCCTCCCCGGCCGGCCGCACGGACACATTCACATCCGCGCGCATCGAACCCTCTTCCATATTCGCATTGGACACGCCGAGCGCCCGCGCGATGGAGCGAATCTCGCGCAGGTATTTTTCCGCCTCGTCCGGCGAGGTTATAAACTGGTCCGGCGTCGATACGGCCGGGTCCAAGAAAGACACAATCTCCAACAGCGCCACGCCCGACCGATTGAGGTCCGTGAAAGTCTTCGTCGGGTTCGCGTCGTGCTTGTTCTTCCCGGCATCCTGTTCAAGGTGCGCCCGCTGAACCAGAATGCGCTTCGGCGCGCCGTTATCGCCCGTAATCTCAACCCAGCCGCGCCCGACAACCGGCGGCTCTTCGGCGGGCTGCGAAATCTGATAGCCCTGGGGCAAATCGGGATAGAAATATTGCTTGCGCGCAAACGACGACCGCCGCGATATTTCGGCGTTCAATCCGAGGCCCATTTTAATCGCCTGCCTGACGCACTCGCGATTCAATACGGGCAGCATCCCCGGCATAGCCGCGTCGACGAACGACACCTGCGTATTCGGCGCAACGCCCGGATTGTAATCGGCCGACGCCCCGGAAAATAGTTTCGATTTCGACAAGACCTCGATGTGGGTCTCCAATCCGATAACGACTTCCCACTCGCCGGTTTTTCCCTTGATAGTGAACATTTAGGCCCCCATTATTTTTGTCGGCCGATTGTCAAGCGCGGCCAATTTTTCGATAACGCGCGCGAAATCCAGCACCTTAAAATCAGAAAACCGCGGCCCTATAACCTGTAAGCCCAATGGCAAGCCCGCGTTCGTCCGCCCCGCCGGAACGCTGGCCGCCGGAACGCCCGCCAGATTCATCGCAACCGTGAACAGGTCCAGCGCGTAATATTCCAGCGGCGACAAATCGGAATCAAGCGGCATCGCGGGCCCGGCGGACGCCGGACAAAGAATCAAATCGCACTCGGCAAAGGCCCGCGCGAAAGCATCCGCAATCATACGCCGCACGCGCGCGGCCTGCAAGAAATAGACCTCGTAAGACTCGGACGACAGAACCGCAGTGCCGACAATCATCCGGCGCTTGACCTCTTCGCCGAACCCGGCGGCGCGGGTCTTTTTATACATATCAATCAGGTCGTCGCCCGGCACGCGCAGGCCATAGCGCACGCCGTCATAGCGCGCCAAGTTAGACGAAGCCTCGGCGGGCGCGATAATATAATATGCCGCCAAAGCATCCAAAATATTTGGTATCGAAACCTCGACAATTTCATATCCCAAATCGCTCAATTCCTTTAATCGCAAGGACCAGAGCGATTTCATCTCCGGCGAAACCTCGACGCCCGCGAACTCTTTTATGATGCCGATTTTTTTCGTATCTCGACTATCTCGATTATCTCGTATCTCGCGGCTTGCCGAAGTCGAATCCTTGGCATCGTGCCCCATCATCGCCCGCAAAAGCAGCTCGCAGTCGTCGACATTCCGCGCCATCGGCCCGGGGGTATCGAGCGACGATGCGAAGGCGATGCAGCCCCATCTCGAACACAATCCGTATGTCGGCTTCAATCCGACCAGGCCTGTTATCGCGGCCGGAAATCGTATCGAACCGCCGGTGTCGGTTCCGGTCGCGGCCATACACAATCCCGCCGCGACCGCGGACGACGACCCGCCGCTGCTGCCGCCCGCGGTCAGGCGCCGCTCCATATGATAAGGCGACACCGGCGCTCCGAAATAAGAAGACTTGGAAAAAGTCCCCATCGCGAACTCGTCGAGATTGGTCTTGCCCAAGAGGGCCGTGCCCGCCGCCGCCAGCTGCGCCGACACCTCGGACTCGTATTCGGGCACAAAGTTTTCAAGCATCTTTGACGCCGCCGTCGTGCGAATGCCCTTGGTGCAGAACAGATCCTTCATCCCGATTGGGATGCCTTCGAGCGCCCGCGCCTCGCCCGCCGCCCAGCGCCGGTCGGATTCGGCGGCATCCGCCAACGCCCGCTCGGGGGTCCGCGTTATATAGCAATTGAGGGCCGCCCCGAACCGGTCGATGCGCTCCAAATGCGCGCGCGTCAATTCCGCGGCCGAAATCTCCTTCGCCCGCATTTTTTCCAAAGCTTCTTTAATTGTTAAATCGATCATTGTTTTTTAAGGTATCAGGTATCAGGGAACAGGTATCAGGAACGCAGTGCAAATCATAAGGTGATACCTTATAACGAAACCCACTGATACCTGGTACCTGTTCCCTGATACCTAACCCCTACTCCTCTATTACCTTCGGCACGGCGAAATACCCGCCCATGGCGTCCGGCGCGTTCGCCAGAATCAAATCGCGGTATCCCCCGTCCGTCGCGACATCGTCGCGCTGCGGCAATGCGTGCTCGGATGGCGTGAGCATGGGCTCGACCCCGTGCGTGTCTATTTTCTGCAATTTATCCAGCCATTCGATAACGCCGCCGATTTGCATCCGGTCCAGCTCGTCGTCGGACGCCGCGATGCGTATCAGGTGCGCGAACTTTTGCAATTGTGTTTTCGTAAATGCCATAGTATGCTGATAATACTATGATTTGCAAAGATTTCAAGGATTTTCCGCGAAAGGGCCGACTTTTAGGCATAGACTGGGGCGCGCGCCGAATGGGCCTTGCCGTATCGGACCCCGAGCAAAAGTTCGCGTTCACCCGCCCGCATATCGACAACGAACCGCGAACCGCGAATCGCGAACCGCGACTGCTGAAAATAATCGCCGACGAAGACATAGTCGGAATCGTCGTCGGCCTGCCGTTGTTTTTCGACGGCTCGGAGTCCGACACCACGCGCCGGGTCCGCGCGTTCGCAGACGACCTCGCGACCCAAACCGATTTGCCGATAATATTCCAGGACGAAACACTGACCAGCGTCGAGGCCGCCGAATCCCACCCCGCGGACCTCGACTCCGAATCCGCCCGGATAATATTGGAACAATTCATAATTCATAATGCATAATTCATAATTGGCGGCCCGCCGCCGCGCTCGCCCCGACTACCAAATCGCGCCCGGCGCGCGCGCCAGCGGTTCCCCTCCTCCGGAGGGGTGCCGCCCGAAGGGCGGCGGGGTGGTGCTTCACATTTGCACTGCCCCCTACCCCCCGCCCCAATCCGCCCGTCAAATTGCGCCCGGCGCGCGCGCCTGCTGTTCCCCTCCTCCGGAGGGGTGCCGCCCGAAGGGCGGCG
>JAISGC010000020.1 GCA_031263295.1 Rickettsiales bacterium | reverse complement strand
GTCGAGGACCAGCACATTCACATTCTGGCCCGAGTGCAGAATATGGTCCAGTCCGCCATAACCGATGTCGTATGCCCAGCCGTCGCCGCCGACAATCCAGACGGATTTTTCATCCGCCGCTTCGATGAGAGACATCGCCATCTTCGCCTTCGGATGGTCGGACTTTTTCAACGCCGCAATATCCTTCGCTCCGATTTCCTTCATCAGCCCGTCGAGCATAAATCGGTTTTGATTCAGCGCCATCCGCATACCCAATCCGTATTCCGCATTGTCCTCGAACAGCGAATTGGACCAAGCGGGGCCGCGCCCGTTTTTATCTTTGCTCCACGGCGTAGTCGGAAGATTGCCGCCGTAAATCGAGCTGCACCCGGTGGCATTCGCGACAACCATTTTATCGCCGAAGAGGCTCGCCATCAGCCTTATATAAGGAGTCTCGCCGCAGCCGCCGCACGCGCCCGGGAACTCGAAGTAATGCGGCAAGAGCGCGATGTGTTTGGGCAGATTCAGATTCAGTTTTTCGCGCGGAACATCGGGCAGTAATTCCGCCGCGTCGAACGCCGCCTGCTGGTTGGGCACCTCGGCGACATTTTTCATCGCCAGCGCTTTGACCGGGCAATTGTTGACGCAGACCTGACATCCCGTGCAATCGGCCGACGAAATGTTCAGCGTGAACTTGCTGAAATCGCCGAGCTCCGGCGTCTTCGCATCGACGAATTGAATCGCGTCGCTTTTCGTTTTCGCATCGACGCAATCGATGCGAATCGCCGCGTGCGGGCACAGCATCGCGCACTTTCCGCACTGGATGCATTTTGCCAAATCGACCGAGGCGACGGTTTCGGAAATCGCGCGCTTCTCGAATCGCGAAGTCGCGGACGGAAACTCGCCGCCCGAAAACTGCGCCATATGACGCGTGGTCAGATTGTCGCCGCGATTGGCCGCCATCTCGCCCAAGGTCCCCGCGATTTCGACCGGCGTCGCGGGCACCATAGCCGGAATGAAGTCCGGCGCGTCGGCTGCGACCGACGACGGCATTTTATATTCGGTCAGAAATTCGCTCGCACGGTCGACCGCGGCCCAGTTCGCCTGAACGATTTCCATTCCCTTTTTCTTGTATGTTTTTTCAATCGCGTCTTTGGCCGATTGTATCGCGACCGAGGGGTCGATTATTTTCGCGATGTTGAAAAAGTTTATCATTATGAATGTGTTGATTCGGTTGCCCAGGCCCAGCTCCGCGGCGCCGCGATTGGCATCCAGAAAAAACACGCGCGCGCGCATCCGCATCAGCTGCTCCTGGCTTTCGCGCGGCAATGCGGCGAAGGCGGCCTCGGCCGGCAATCCGGTGTTTATCATAACCGCGCCGCCCGCGCGAAGTCCCTTGAAGACATCGAAGCGCCGCGCGATTGCAAAGTTCGAGACCCCGATGAAGTCCGCATACTCGACCAGATACTGCGAGTGAATCGGCGTGGGCGCGAATCGGAGATGCGATGCCGTCAGGCCCCCGGACTTTTTGGAATCATAGACCGCGTATGATTGCGGATATAAATCGGAATTGTCGCCGACGACTTTCACTATATTTTTAACCGCGCCGACGGTTCCGTCCGAACCGATGCCGTAAATTATCGCGGACTTGAAACCCGCGTCGTCGTTCGCGAACGCCGCATCCGTTTCGAGCGAGCGCCCGGTCAGGTCGTCCGTGATGCCGACGACGAATCCGTTTTTCGGCTCGGTCGAAATCATATTTTCATAAACGGCCTTGATGTCGCGCGGCTTGAACTCCTTGGAACCCAATCCATACCTTCCCCCGGTCAATCTTATTTCTTTCATTTCGTTTTCCTTTTCTTTTTCCAAAACCAGTTTTTAATTCCGTTCGCATAGATGCCCAGATAGACCGCCGCGAGCGCGAAAACGCCCCAGCTTTCCGAACGCCACGATGTCAGCAGCCAGAATGGCTGCGCGACGAATCCGACAATCATTCCGTATTTCGACCATTTGTTATTGAGCGAAATCATCCAGATGCAGGCGACGCCCAGAACGAACACGACGACCTGGCAAATCATATCGAATGTCTGCATTTTATTTCCTCTGCGCCAGGGCGGCGGCGACGGACTGATAGAGCGGCTCGCCTATCGCGCCGGGCTCCTTCGTGCGGTCCAGGACCGAGATATTTTCCGCGTGCGGAGGAATCGCCGCCAGAAACGCCTCGGTCGGAAACGGATTGAACAGATGCACTTTTATCAGGCCCGCATCTTTCGGCAGATGCGCGAGCGTCTCCTCTATGGTCTCGCAGGCCGAGCCCATCGCGACGAAAACATTTTTCGCGTTCGCCGGTCCGACATAGTCGACCAGCCCGTAATTTCGGCCCGTCAGTTTTCCAAACTCTTTCATGCAATCCTCGACGATTCGGGGCAGCGCGTCATAGCTCGGGTTCACGGCCTCGCGCCCCTGAAAATACACATCGGGATTCTGCGCGGTTCCGCGCACCGACGGCCGCGACGGAGACATTCCGCGCGCGCGATTCGCCAGCACGAGTTCTTCGGGAAACATCCGGCGCAGCACATCGTCGTCCAATCTTTCGAGGCGCGACTCTTCGTGGCTGGTGCGGAATCCGTCGAAGAAATGCACGAACGGAACACGCCCGCGCAATGCGGCGGCGTGAGCAATCAGCGCCATATCGTGCGCCTGCTGAACCGAATGCGACGACAGCATCGCAAAGCCCGTCGACCGCGCGGCCATCACATCGGAATGATCGCCGAAAATCGACAGCGCGTGCGCCGCCAATGCGCGCGCCGCGACATGCATCACGAACGGATGCATCTCGCCCGCAATCTTGAACATATTCGGAATCATAAGAAGCAGGCCCTGCGATGCGGTGAAGGTGCTGCACAACGAACCCATCTGCAACGCGCCGTGGAGCGCGCCCGCCGCGCCGCCCTCGGACTGCATTTCAAGCACGCCCGGGATTTGCCCCCAGATATTTTTCTTGTGCTGAAAGTTCCATTCGTCCGCCAATTCGCCCATCGTCGACGACGGCGTAATCGGATAAATCGCCATAAACTCGGACAGGCGGTAAGCGACATCGGCCGCCGCCCAGTTTCCGTCGACAATCATTGTTTCAATATTCTTATTCGTCATTTTTCGTTTCCTCTTTATTGTTCATACGCGACAGGGCGAGCGCCATATCGATGGCCCTCTGCAACTGATAGTCCTTCAATTCCCTCTCTTCGTCGGTCATATCCTTGGCGTCTTTTTTCTTGCCGTCGTCATCATCGTCGGTGTCGTTTTTAAGCGAGTTCGAAAGAGTGCGCTCGGAGAAAATATCGTCCTTTTTTTCAAGCACTTTTATCTCGGACTGCAAGACCTCGACATCGGGCGTGATGCCCTCGCCCTGAATGGATTTCCCGGACGGAGTATAGTATCGCGCGATGGTCAGGTGTATCGCGGTCCCGTCGCCGAGCGGTTTCTGTTGCTGCACCGAGCCTTTGCCGAAGGACTGCGAGCCCATCACGACGCCGCGATGATTATCCTGCAATGCGCCCGCGACGATTTCGGATGCCGAGGCCGAGCCGTGGTTTATCAAGACAACGACCGGCTTGCCGTTCGCAAAGTCTCCGGGCGTAGCCGACGAGCGCTCGATGTCTTCCTTTTTGCGCCCGCGGGTCGAAACTATTTCGCCCGAATCAAGAAACGCGTCCGAGACATTTATCGCCGCGGTCAGATACCCCCCGGGGTTATTGCGAAGGTCGAGCACATAGCCCGCGACCTTTTTCTTTTCGAGTTTTTTCAGCGCGTCTTTCAGCTCTTTGGTAGTCTCCGCGCCGAAGTCCGAAATGCGGATGTATCCGATATTTTTCTTCTCGCCCTTCTCCGAGAACTTGACCGATTTGACCTTTATAATATCGCGCTTCAAGGTGATGGTCTTCGGTTCCGACCCAGACTGGATTATCGTCAGGCGCACTTTCGTTCCGGGACGCCCCTTCATTTTCTTGACAGCGGCGTTCAAGGTCAGCCCGCCGACCTGCTCGTCGTCTATGTGCGTAATCAGGTCGCCCGCCTTCAATCCCGCGCGCGCCGCCGGAGTGTCGTCAATCGGCGAAATTATGCGGATGACGCCGCGGTCGGCCGTGATTTGTATGCCCAGCCCGCCGAACGATCCATGCGATTTGTCCGTGAACTCCTTCATCTCCTCTTCGTTCAGATACGACGAATGCGGGTCGAGGGATTCCAAGAGGCCGTTCATTGCGGCTTCGAGCGCCTTTTTCTCGTCGACCTCTTCGACATAATTCGCGCGCGCCTGCTCGAAAATGACGGCGAACTTTTTAAGCTCGGTGTAAATCTGCTCGTCGGTCAGATGCTTGATGGGCTCCTTCTTTTTCTTGTCGGCGGCAGGCGCGTTCAACGCATAAAGCGCGATTAAAAGTATTGAAATTATTCGTTTCATTTCAGTTTTCTCCAAGTCCGCGGATTCTAGCAAATAATTATTGAAATCGCAAACCGGAAATTGTAGAGTGCCCGCATATGATATGGGTGCGTGGCGGAACTGGCAGACGCGCTGGATTTAGGTTCCAGTGGAGCAATCCGTGTAGGTTCGACCCCTATCGCACCCACCACCCTTCGCGGCTCCGCCGCTTCGGGTGGCAGGCCACCGATTTTCACCGAGCGGATCAGTTTCACGCGGCGATTGCGCCGAACGCGCCGCGTTTTATGCCGCGCGCGACATAATCGCCGAGGCGCGTCTGCCATCCGCGGCCCGTCGCGCGCAGATGCGTCAATACCGAAACCTGAAGCCGTATCGAGACCAGATCCTTCGGATCCTCCGACGCCGGCCGCCCCTTTTTGTTGATGTATTCCTTGAACGCGGCAAACCCACGGGCCACGGGCTTTATGCCATTATCCTTCACCCAGTCGGCAAAGCCGTCGTCGTATTCCGGAACCGCATCGTATTTCGCCCGCAATTCGGCGCTATGCTCTTCGGCGTATTTTTTCGCCTGCGACATTGTGATTCTAGTTGCTGTCATAATTTTTTCCCCATTCTTTTTCGTGAACCTTGAACTGCACCAGTTTAATATATCGCAGCGTATCTAGCAAGTTCCAGTTCCCCGCCACGGGCGGGGTGGCATTTTCGCGAAGCGAAAATGACGGGGTGGGTGCGTGAGGCATCGCGAGCATTCAATAATGCCGAACACGCCTCACCCACCCACCCCGGCCGCTTCGCGGCCACCCCTCCGGAGGAGGGGAACTGCGCTTGCTATTACTTTGGCTCCGAGAACATCCTCGCCGGGTCGACGGCGCGGGCGCCGTGGCGCAGTTCAAGGTATAATTCCGGCGACGAGACCGGCATCCGGCCGACGGGCTCGCCCGCGAGGACTTCTTGGCCCACCATCACATCGACGCCGCCGAGGCCGGTCATAACCGAGATGTATCCGTCCCCGTGGTCCAGCATCACGACGAATCCGTATCGCCCGAAATCGCTGGCGAACTTTATCGCGCCGTCGGCGGGCGCCGCAACCACCGCCGCGGAATTGCTCCGCACGCGCCATCCGTCGGACCGCATCTCGGCCGCGTTCAAGTCCCCGAATCGCAGCAATAACATTCCCGAAACAGGAAAACGCAGCCTGCGGCTGTTCGACGCTCGGCGCTCCGGCGCGCTCGCGCGCGGCACGACGACTTTATCGGCCAGCTCCGAAAGATTTTTCGCCTGCTTCGACAAATCGGACAACTGCTTTTGCAGTTCGTATTGCCGCGCGCGGAGCGTTTCGTTCTGACTGGCGCGCGCGCGAAGGAGTTTGTCCAATTGCTCCATCTCGCGCCGGTGCTTTTTTTCGACCGCGGCGAAATTGCCGCGCTGTTTTTCAAGCTCGACTTGCAGCTTGTTCAATTCGCGGACCTGCTCGGCGGCAGCCCGCATCTCGTCGTCTATATTTTCGGCCATCGCCGAAATAACCGCCATTTGCAGGATGTAATCGCCGCCCGCGCCGTCAAGGGGCGCGCCGCCCTGCCCCACGGAAACCAAGGCGCCGGACGCGACGGCCAGATTCGCGCCGGATTTTTTTATCGATTCCACCAATGCGGATTTTTTCTTATCCAGAAAATCTATGCGCGATTCGACCGATGCTTTTTCCGATTCGAGTTCGGACAATTCGGCCGCGACCTTGACCAAATCACGCTTGGTTTCGCGGGTCGCCTTTTCGTTGCCGACGATTTTTCCTTTGACGGCGTCTTTCTGTTTTTCGGCCGCGGCGATTTGCGAATTGACCCGCGACAATTCGTCGGCGAAGCAATTCGCGGCGCACAGCGCAAAAATAACGGCAATTTTTTTCACAAGGGGATTGTAGCAAAAAATAGTCGAAAAGTGAATGAGGGAAAGAATGAAGAGATGATTCCAGAGCGCGATTCCCCTTCCCCGGAGGGGAAGGGGTGGCGGCCGCCGAAGGCGGACGACGGGGTAAGGGTGAATATAAATCAGCCCCCCCATTACCCCGTCTGCTCGCTACGCTCGCAGACACCCCTTCTCCCCAAAGGGGAGAAGGGGAATAGCGCTCTGGAATAATCTCCTAATCCTAGTCCCAGGTCCCCAATCCCCAATTAAAAAATCCCCTTGCGGGGATTTTTTAATTCGCAACCGGGCGCGGGCGGCGCATTTTGCGCGCCGGGCGATCGCCGTCCTGACGGCCGGCATCGGGTCCGAACTTTTTGCCGCCGAAGAACTCGTCCTTGGTTATGCATCCGTTTTTATCCGCGTCTTTCAGCTGGATTTTTTCGAGCATTTCCGGGCAGTTTATCTTCGATGTGTCCAGGCATCCGGCGGCGGTGAACTCAGGGTGCGGGAACTTCTTGCCGAACTTCTTGTGTCCGCAGTGCAGCAGGCAGCAGCCCGCCGCGCCGACGACGATGCCGAGCACGAAGATTATTATTTTCTTCCAGCACACGCCTTTTTTGGCGGCCTTCGAGGTTGAGACGGCGGCGGCCATCGCCGGAGTCGCTTTGACGGCGGCAACCGGCTTTTTTACCGCGGCCTTTTTGGTTGTTTTCTTTTTAGTTGCTGCCATTTTTTAATTCCTTTTGTTTTGGTTTCTAGCAATAGCCGAATTATATCACAGAAAAAAAAATCGCAAAGCGATTTTTTAGGGGTTCATTTGCGACGCTGGCTAAAACCAAAACAAAAAATCCCTGACGGGATTTTTGTTTTGGTTTAGTCAGTGCAACTGTGAAGCACCACCCCGGCCCGCTTCGCGGCCAGTGCGTGTCCAAGGGAGGGGAAAACCGATTATCGCGTCGGGCGTGATTTGTAAGCCGAGGAATAGCGGTATTTTTCCGCATAATACCGATCGATGCGAAGTTTCTCCGCTATTTCCGCCGCCTCTTTCATAGTCTTGGCGTGGGCCGCCGGTATCTGGTCCCCTTCGTTCATATAAATAAATATAATCCCCTGGACCTGTTCGAAATGCATCATTGTTTTTCTTCCTGGGTTGCGGGCTCGGCATCCGCAGGCGCGGCGGCATCCGCGGCCTCTTCCGCGGGCGCGTCATCGGCGGCCTCGGCGCCGTCCTTTTTCTTTTCAGAAATAGTATCGACGATTTGCGACGGGTCGGTTCCCAAGAGCTTGATGTTTTTCTTTATCTCCTTGCCCGCGACCAGCATATCGATTTCTTCCTGCGTCTGCGCGACGAAGACCTTCACGGAGGCCGCGACATCGGGATGCAGTTGAATCTTCATTTCGACCGCGCCGATTTCCTTTATCGGCT
>JAISGC010000053.1 GCA_031263295.1 Rickettsiales bacterium | reverse complement strand
CGATAATAATTTGTTGGGGGCGTGCGAGGCCCTTGCTTTGGAGTCTTTCGCCAAAATCTGTGCTGGCGATGGCGCGGATCCGGCCTCCGTCTCTACTTGCGACAAGCCTTTCGATGATATTATCGGAACGCGCAGTCTGACGACCAAGATAATCGCCGAGGGCAAGCACGCCGAGATACTGGGCCTGATGGACACGACGAAGATAACCTATGGCGTGGGCGAAGAAAAGGACAATGTCGGCGCGACGACGACTTCCGCCAGCGGGCGCGCGGTCACCACCGGAGGCCACACCGAGAATACTTATCCGAGCATCATTCTGCCAGCGGATGCCTCAAATGGCCTGACGCTGTTGAAGCAGGATGTCGATATGGTCGCGAACCGGTTCCTGCAACTGAATCCGCGCTTGGCGTTCTGCACGGAAGGGCGCGATCTCTCGCAAATCAAGGCGCGCGCGGCCGCGGACCCGAAGGTCAAGAACTCCGTCGCCGGCGGCAAGGACCGAACCAAGACCGAGGCGCGATTCCCGCGCTTGGCCGACCCCTATATAAACCTGATATTGCAGGCCGGAGTCTCGAAGGCG
Source organism: Rickettsiales bacterium (assembly GCA_031263295.1). Taxonomy (GTDB): domain Bacteria; phylum Pseudomonadota; class Alphaproteobacteria; order Rs-D84; family Rs-D84; genus JAISGC01. The sequence goes on along the minus strand of JAISGC010000053.1, from coordinate 2,642 downwards.
ACCGTGAACTATAACAAGAAGCTCAAAGACATCCTGGAAGAGACCAAAAAGTCGATGAAGCCCAGCAAAGGCGGAATCATCGACCAGAATGTTTGCTGGATGCCGAAGGAGGATTAAATGAAAAGGTTGTTTGCGTTATTGTTTATGATGCTTGCCGCGGGCTCCGCGTTCGCGGGCAGCGGCGACAGTTGCACCAATGTCAGCGGCACCGGTTCCGAATATTGGAGCAACGGCGCAATCGGGTGCAATTGCAACGAAGACGCGTCGCTATATGTCGGAACCGGATTTCAATGGCTGTCCGCAACATATCCGACTATGGGCGAGTGCCAGGGCAGCGACGGCGGATGGTGGAAGTCGACCGACGCGCCGTGTTTCCCAAGCCAACCGCTGGAAGTCCCGGAGGGGATGGAGGCCCGCGCCGCGCGCGTCGGGGTGTGCTGGGATTTATGGTGCGGCGCCGGGAAATATATAATGGGCGAGATGGGCCCGGCGGGCGAGCGCGTGAAGGACGAGGTTCGCTTTGACCGCGGATGCGAGGTGTGCCCCGCCGCCGAGGAATTGTTCGCCGATTATTCCGACGCGACGAAAATCGTCCTGATGGTCCGAATAAAATCCTCCGCGAATTATGTAAGCCCCGAGGCCAAGGCCGCCGCCGAAGCCGAGGCAAAGAAGGAATAGGCGTGAATTATAAAGTCAGGTTCAAGTTGTATGGTGGCGCACCTGCGACATAGCGCTTGAAATCGCGTCGTGCATTCCGCGCGGTGTTCCCCTCCTTTGGAGGGGTGCCCGGCGAAGCCAGGCGGGGTGGTGCGTCCAGCGAGCAATGACAAAATCAAAACAAAAGTTTTTGTAAAAAAACTTTTGTCATTCCCGCGAAGGCGGGAATGGGGCTTTTAACCTTATAACAACAAACTTGTTTCACACACAAAGATAATCGTGAAAACAAGTAGTAGCTGAATGCAAGGTTTAGAGCCCTATCCCCGCCTGCGCGGGGATGACAAAAAATCCTTTGGGTCTGCGACCCCAGGATTTTTTGTTTGGGATTTGGCATAACTCGTTATCGCCACCACCCCGGCCGCCTCCGGCGGCCACCCCTCCAAAAGAGGGGAACACAAGCTGTCGCGCCAGCCGCGATTTCACAAAGGCGCCGCGCCAATGCGGGCGGGCGCGTAAAAAATCCCCGCAATCGCGGGGCGTTTTTAATTTCCGGTCTTGCTCACAACCGCAAACTCTATCTCGTTTGTTCCGAATGTCGTTTTCAGAACCTCGCCGACGGGACACGGCTTGCAGCCGCCGTTATAACTGATGGTTGATTCGTCGCGCGCGCCGGTCGCGTCCATGACGCCCATGACATAGGTGTTCGCGGCCGCGCACCACAGCTCCCAGCAATTGCCGACGGCCGCGTGCCTTGCGGTCAGTCCGTCCGGCGTCTGATTCGGCATATTTTTCTCGCACATTCCTTCGGTGAACTTCCACTTGCCGCCCTGGTCCGCCAGGCATTCGCCGACCGCGGGATAATCGGTGCCGAACAGAATCTCGCCGGTCGCGACATATTTATCCGCGTTCCTGTCGCAGTTGCAGCCCGTGGCGCCGCCATAGGCCGCGCGCCAGATTTCGGATTCCTCGGTCCCTTCGTGGCTGGTGCAGCTGTCGCCGGAGTCTCCGCCGCCTGCAAGCGCGGGCAAGCATATCAATATCGCAAATAATGAAATAATCACTTTTTTCATTTCTTATATTCCTTCATTTTCATTAACAAAAATTACGAAGTAATTTTTGTCATTCCCGCGCAGGCGGGAATAGGGCTTAAAACCTTTTTGTAATGCAAGGTTTAGAGCCCTGGCCCCGCCTGCGCGGGGCTGACAAAATCCCTTTGGGATTTTGTCAAAAACCGCCAACCCATTTATTGCGCGGCCGGCGTTGTGGTCGTCGTCGTTGTCGGCGCCGCGACGGATTCGCGGCCGCCGCCCTCCATCCAGCAGACATTCCCGTCTATGATTCCGCCCGCGCGCGGCTTCAAGGATTCCTTGGCCTCGTCGAACATCTTTTTCAGTTTCTTGTCATAGTTCACCCGCGCGTGCGATATTCCCGACTGAACCAGAACCGTCACATACGGGTCGAGCAGCCGCGGGAAGCGCGCCTCCGTCTTGGTCCTATCGGGCAGGTTCGCGTTCGCGGTGTTGTTTCCGATTCCAAGGCTGTTGCCCGTGCTTGTCGACGGCGCGGAGCGGGCCCTGATTTGCGACAGGTCGCGGCCCTCGGTGCAGAATGTCAGCCGCGGGTTTATCGTCGTCATCCGCTGGACCACCGCGTCGAGATCTTTTTGCAGCACATCATAGTTCGATTTCATAGTCGTGTCATCTATGGTGGTCGTCACGCTCGGATAAGAGTTTGTAATCTTGCCGTTGGTCGAAGTTTCCGCGCCGATCGTGCTGTATGATATTTTGGAAAAGTCGAGCAGCCCCTTGACCTTCGCCGTGCGCGCGCCCGCATTTATTTCAAGCGCCAGGGATTTTGTCCCGAAGTTATCATCGAAAGGCTTGTCGCAAGTAGAGACGGAGGCCGGATCCGCGCCATCGCCAGCACAGATTTTGGCGAAAGACTCCAAAGCAAGGGCCTCGCACGCCCCCAACAAATTATTATCG
>JAISGC010000036.1 GCA_031263295.1 Rickettsiales bacterium | reverse complement strand
ATTGTCGGCGTTCCCGGACGACATCATCATCACCATAGACGACGATGTCGTCTATCCGAATAATCTGGTCGAACAATTTATGCGGGCGCACGAAGAAAATCCGAACGATGTGATCTCGTCGCGAAGCAGAAAAATAGAAACAATGCTGTCTCGAAATTGGGCGCTTGCGGAGATGCCGCAAGATGCCGATTTCATATATCTGATAAACGGGGTCGGCGGAACGCTCTATCCGCCGAAATGCCTGACGCATCCGGACGCGGCCGACGAGAAATTATTTATGAATATCTGCCCGCTGGAAGACGATATGTGGTTCACATTTATGGCGATTTTATCCGGCGCGAAAATCCGCCCGATCGCAATCTTTACGGGAACAAACGACATTCAAGATATTTTGTCGTGGCGGATAAACCCGAACAGGCTGTATGTCGAGAACGGCCACCTCGGAATGACTAATTTGCAATTTTCCATAATGCTCGGCCATTACCCGCAGGTCCGGCAAATCCTGCGCGAAAAGGGGTGCTTGCAATAAAGTATCCGGCATCATCAATGCCGGGGTTGCAAAGTGCAAATCAAGCTGATATAGTGGTGGCGCTATCGCGGGTGTGGTTCAATGGTAGAATGCGGGCTTCCCAAGCCTGAGACGAGGGTCCGATTCCCTTCACCCGCACCAAAATTAGGCCTGATGCGCGTCTTTCCTGACGGCGTCAATAATATTCATATAAAAACCCCGGCGGCTGCCGGGGATTCCCGTCGGGTTAAATCGACTTCCATGCCGAACGCCGCGCGGCAGCCGCGTCAATGGCGGCCTTTGCCGCTATGATATTCAGCCATATTTGTTCCGCGTACGCGGCGGCCTGGGCCGCCGAATATCCGTTTCCATAGACCGCGCGCACCGCCCGGTCGCATTTGACTTGCCCCGCAGCTTTCGACATCGCCGCATGGCATGCGTTCAGTTCGGCGCAAAATTTGCATATGTTCATGATAACACCTTTATTTTGGGTTTTATTGAGCTTGATATTAAAAAATGATTTTGGGTATAATAAATGTGTGGCGCGTTATGCACCGCACGGGATCATGACGAAAACGAACCGCAGTTCTTTCATAGTCATATATTATAATAGGCGTGCCTGGAAATGTCAAACATTTCATTCGGCTTGGAATTGACGCGATAGCCCGCGGCAATTATTGCGTCCAAGTCATAGTGCGAGGATTAAACAATCGAGCGCCCGCTAGACTTCCGCTTGATTTTCGTTCCGCAAGTTTCTATAATTGCCCCCGCTATGAAAAAAATCATTAAAAAGTTGAAACGCCTTGTCGGAATCAAAGAGAAAAAGGACAGCGCCCGCATCAAGTGGTCGGTCTACGGCCGCGTCTGGCGCGAGATAGGCCTGCCGAACTGGCGCTGGCTGCTGCTCGGCGGGCTTATGACCTCCATCGCCGCGGGCGCCGAGGGCTTCACCGTCACCATCGTGAAAAAGGTCATAGACCAGGGCTTTATCGACAAGGATATGGCCAGCCTTTATTTCTTCGGCGCCCAGATAATTATGGCGTTTTTCTTAAAAGGCCTGTTTAATTACGGCACCGACTTGGTTATGACGAAAACCGGGCTGCGGGCGGCGACGCGCTTGAAGGCCAGAATCTACGACCGCCTGGTCAAGACGAACATAGACGAGATTCAGCGGGACGGCGTCGGCCGCTTCACGAACTATTTCCAGATGCAGGCGCAATCGGTGCTGAACCTTGTGACCAACCAGGTCATATCGCTTATTCAGAACATCGCGACGATGTCGATAATGATTGGAATTATGCTGTGGTCCGCGCCGCAGATGCTGGCCGCGCTGATATTCCTGGTGCCGGGCATACTGATTCCGATGTCGATAATCACGCATCAAAAGGTGAAATTGGGCCGGAAATCCTTCGGCATCGCCAACGATTCGGTCCAGCATATAAACCAGACTTTGGCCGGAATAAAAACCATTCAGGCCTTCGATATGGAAAAATTCGAGTCCGAAAAATACGACGGGCTGCTGGAAAAAACCATGAAGAACTCATACCGCACGACCAGCGTCAGCGCGCTCCGCGTTCCGATTATCGAAACGATAATATCGATAGGGCTCGGCGCGGCGCTTGTGATAGGCGGATACTTCATATCGACGGGCGCGCTGACGACCGGAGATTTCACGGCGTTCATCCTCGCGCTGACCGCAGCGTATAAACCGGTCAAATCCCTGTCCAATCTGAACGACGGAATGATAGGCGGATGCCTGGCGGCCGAGGCCCTGTTCGCTTTTATGGACAGCAAGCCCGCGATTCGCGACGCCAAGGACGCGGCCGAATTGTCCGGGCGCGAGATGTCGGTCGAGTTTCGGAATGTGTCCTTCGCGTATAATCCGGCGGACGGCGATGTCCTGCGCGGCGTTTCGTTCGCCGCGCCCGCGGGAAAAATATTCGCGTTCGTGGGCCCGTCGGGCGGCGGCAAGACCACGACATTCAGCCTGCTTGAAAGGTTCTACGACCCGCGGGACGGCGAGATTTTAATCAACGGGAAAAACATAAAGAACTTCACGCTGGCGTCATTGCGCGCGAACATTTCCGAGGTCTCGCAGGATGTATTTTTGTTCAACGGAACGATTGAGGAAAACATCCGCTATGGGCGGCCCGGCGCGACGCAGGAAGAAATCGAGGCCGCGGCCAAGGTCGCGAACGCGCACGACTTTATCACAAAGCTGCCCGGCAAATACAAGTCCAGGGTCGGCGAGCGCGGAACGATGCTCTCGGGCGGTCAGAAGCAGCGCATAGCGATTGCGCGCGCGGTCTTGAAGGACGCGCCGATATTGTTGTTGGACGAGGCGACCAGCGCGCTGGATACGGAATCGGAAAAGCTGATTCAGGCCGCGCTGTCGAGCCTGATGGCGGGCCGAACCGTGTTCGTCATCGCGCACAGATTGTCGACGATACTCGACGCGGATACGATAAATGTGGTGAAAAACGGCCAGATTGTCGAGCGCGGCACGGACGCGGAACTCTGCGCCATCGACGGCGAGTATAAAAAGCTCCGCGATATTCAGTTTAAGAAAAGCGGCGAGTGACCGCTATGAACCGGATGGAATCCCTGCTCTCGTCAAAGCGGTTGGAGAAATACAACGGCAGCGCCGAGCTTTATTTTTATAACATCCGGCTGTGCGAGAGTTTTTATCCGGCGCTGAACTGCCTGGAAATCATATTGAGAAATCGCGTCGACGCCGTGCTGTCGAAACACATCGGCGACGATTGGATATTCCGCCCGGAATATCATATCGGAAAAAATCAGAATAATTACTCGAACGCCATCAGCAATCTGAAACGGCAAGGGCGCGACATAGCAAACAAAAATCATATTATCAGCGAATTGTCATTTGGATTTTGGTCGTGGCTGTTCAGCGATGATTATGTGCCGCTGATTTGGGATAAATGCAATGGCGCGCTGGCCGACATTTTCCCGCACCATCGCGGAACGCTGACGCAGAACAAGGCTTTCAGCGAACTGAACGATGTCCGCGAATACCGCAATCGTATTTTTCATTACGGCTCTCTGGCCGTATGCCGCGCCGGACAAATGCAGTGCCACACCGCGCATTATTTGATTTATGCCTTGATAAAAGATATAGATAAAGGCGTCCTTATAAAAGAGTTGCGAAGAATAGACAGATTTAGAGATATATTTGCGAAAGGCCGCATCGCGGGATTTATCAAACTATAAAAAAATACACGGCTTCACCTATAAACACCTTGCGGTTGCCGTTTGGGCCTAATATAGGGGTATAGCCGTGCTTCTGTTTCGTATTATGGAATATTATTTGGAAAAAGTCAAGAAAATACGGAGCTTCACTCATAACCGCCCGAAGGTTGCGCAAAAGGCGCCTAATATGAGATATAGCTCCGCTTCTGTTCTATATCCTAGAACATTCCTTGTAAAAAATCAAGCCGCTCTATCTCGCGAAGCCTATCGTCGATGCGCCGAGTTCGGATTTCTTGTATGAGATTTCCTGGCGCAGCATCGCCAATAATTCGACTGCGTCCCTGATGTCCATAACATCGGCGCGCTTTTTCACGACGACGAAATCGCCGGGCGTGGCGC
>JAISGC010000035.1 GCA_031263295.1 Rickettsiales bacterium | reverse complement strand
AGAAAACAATGAAAAAGAGAACAGATAACAGAGAACAGAGAATTGAGAAAAGAAGGCAGAGGATAATTTTATTCTCTGTTATCTGTTCTCTGTTCTCTCTTTGCGCCGAAGGCGCAAAGATGTGCCGGAAAGATGTCCTCTCGGGTCGGAACTCGGTCGCGAGAAACGCCGCCGACTTCTCGTGGTTCGTCGGCGTCAACTGCTGTCCGGCCGGGCAGAACGACTATTCCGTCGCCTGCGCGACGACGGCCACCTATTCCGGGACCGGCGCGCCGACGAATAGCCCGTGCGCGACGACCATGATGGCGGGCAAAGAAACGACCAACGACAGCGCAAGCTGGGGCTGGGTCTGGAATTATGAATATAATGCGACGCCGATTCCGGAGAATATCGCGGGCAAAACCTTTACCTATTGCAAGGTCGGATACCCGTTCGTCAGCCGGTGGATAAACAACGGCGCAAGCGACAGCCATACCGACTGCTCGCACTATATGGCGAACTATGCCATCTGGCGCATAGCGTTGGAGTCGAGCTTCTGATTCATATAGTGCATTTCGACCGCGGAATAGATGGCGTCGCCCGCCAGCAGCAGGTGGTCCAGGACTTCGATTCCGTCTTCGGCCAGCTTTGCTTTTATCCGGTCCGTCAGCTCTATGTCCGGCGTTGAGAACGCGCCTTTCCCGTCGGGATGGTTGTGCAGCAGCACTATGAATCTGGCGTTCAGATTCATCGCGGTTTTCAGAATCTCGCGCGGATAGACGCCGACATGGTCCGCCGTTCCGACCGAGTGGGTCTCGTCGTGCATCAGCCGCCGCGTCCCGTCCAGATAGAGCACATGAAACTCCTCGCGCTTTTTGCCGACAAGCCGCGTTCGGCAATAGTTGAGCAGAGTCCGCTGGTTGGAAAAAAGCGGCCCGTCCGCAAGGCGGCACTTGTAATCGGACAGCGTGAAATCGCGAAGCGCCCTGACGAAAATCGCCGAGATCGGCCCGAGCCCCGGGAAGGATTTCAATTCGTCATACGGCGCGTTGACCGCCATGTGCATATTGCCGTATCGCTTGATAAGGGCGCGCGCGACGGGCCTGGCGTCGACCCGCGGCAGCGCGAATCCGAGCAGCATCTCGAACAATTCATAGTCTGTGATTTTCCCGTCCAGAAATTTCGCGCGCAGGCGCATCCGATGCCCGCGGCGCCATTCGTCGTCGTTTCTCATTTCATCTCTCCATATAAAATTGCGGGAGTTGCAGGCTCGGGATCCGGCGGCGCGTTTTTATCGCCGCCTCGCAATAAATTATACCTACCCCGCCGACGCGAATCAAGCGGAATATTTGACCGACGGAAAATAAAAAAGGGGGCCGCATTGCTGCGGCCCCGCCATCTTTCGGAAACGCCGAGACGCTCCTTATTATATGTCGTCAACCGTTCAATCAATCTTTGTTAAAAAAGTGGACAACGAACATACGCGGTTGTATTATATTCCGAAATATAAAAAGGTCAAGGATGAAATACAAACTTGGTTTGGATTTGGGCGTCGGCTCCATAGGCGCCGCAGTGATAAATTATGATACGGGCGCGATAGTCGATGCGGGCGTCCGCATATTCGAAGTGTCGGAAGGCGCGGTCGAGCGGCGCGAAAAACGGACTATGCGGAAAAATACCCGCCGCACCCGTATGCGTATGAAAATGCTCGCGAAGATTCTGGCCGACAACGGCTTGTACCCGTCGGATAATCCCGCCGGAACGCGCGCGCTCCGCGCGGTTCCCGTTTATATGATTCGGACCGACGCATTGGATAATAAGTTAGAATCCCCATATTTCATAGGCCGCGCGATTCTGCATTTGGCGAAGCATCGCGGCGCCGGCTATATCGATCAGGCGCAGACTGATGATCCGGTTGATTTGACCGACGACGGCGAGCCGAGGAAAAAGAAAAAATCTTCGCCATACGAATTGTTGGAAAAATATCTTTCGGAAAGCCGCTCGCGCACCGTCGGAGAGTTTCTGAACAGCCGCTATAATGCCAAGCGGTTCGTGCGTCAAATGCGCGGCGATGTGGACTATGCGATTCCGCGGTATTTGGCGCGCGATGAGTTCAATAAGATTTGGGATGCGCAGGCGCAATTTTATCCGCAGATGACTGCGGACCTTAAAGAGCGTGGTCGCAGCATAGTGTTCTATGAAACTCCGTCTATGCCTTGGGCCGTCGGCAAATGCATTTATATTGGAAACGAAGACAGGCTTCCGCGCGCGCATCCGCTGTCCGAAACGCGCAGGATTTATGAAGAGGTGAACAACATCCGCATTCTGACCCAGGCGAGCGATAAAGTTCCGCTGCCGCTTGAATCGCGCGATATGATAATAAACGAATTGCTGATGAAGGGAAAATCGGCCGGAAAGAAATCGATAAAAGAATTGCTGGAGCTGAAAACCGCGTCGGTTTCGCTGGAAGAAGCGATAAAGCCTTATTTATATTCCCTGCCGGATTTTGCGAACCTGAATATCTCCGGCGAGATAATCGACTTTATTTCCAATCCGCTGAATCCGGAGGATAAGGATGGGCGGCTGTATCCGAACGACGAAATTTGCCGGCGCGCGGGCGAGATGCTCGGCGTTGATAATATGGATGCGGTTGAAAAAATACTGGCCAGGATTCCGTCCGGGCGCGGCAATCTTGGAATTACCGCGACGACCGCGATTTTGGGTTTGCTGAAAGCCGAAGTTATTTCTCATCGAGAGGCCGCGGACAGATTGGCCGAAAACGACAAGCGCTTTGTCGCGGTAGAGGAGCAGGCGCGCAAGATTCAGGGAACACTCGGCGCACTGCCATACTACGGCGAGATTCTGCGCGGCGACACTCAGCCGATCGCGGAACATATAAAACTGCGCGACGAAACATTGAACGAAGGCGAAAAGCTCTTTGGCAAAATCGCGAACCCGGCGGTGCATATGATTCTGAATCAATTGCGCCGCGTGGTGAATGAAATAGTATCGCTGTATGGCAAGCCGTTCGAGATTTGCGTCGAGGTCGGCCGCGATGTCGGAATGTCCGACGAGCAGAAAAAGGAAATCGAAAAAAAGCAGAAAGAGAATAAAGGCGAAAACGACGCAGCGCGCAAATATCTGCAAGAGCATGGGCTGAAAATATCAAAAAACAATATGCTGAAATATCGGCTGGCCATGCAGCAGGGCTGGGTCGATGCATACGGGACCGCCAAGATTCCGCATGATATGAATGGGTTCGAGATAGAGCATCTTGTTCCTAAAACGCGTGGCGGAACAAACGCGTTTTCCAATCTGGCATTGGTGAATCAGACCGACAATGGAAAGAAAGGGAACTTATTTCCGTATCAATATCTGTCGCAGGCGAAGAGCGCGGAGGATCTTCGCGAGATTGTGAAAAATGCGCGCAATGAATTACCTGGCAACAAGAGCTGGCGTTTCGAGAAAGACGCCGAGGAAAAATACAAAGGAGAGGGGGACGAGGACGAATCGACGCGGTATCTGACCGACACGCGCTATGTCTCGAAATTGGCGATGCGATATTTGCGATCGATACTCAACCGACCGGAGAACGAAGTTGGCGTCATCGCACTTCGTGGATCTGATACGGCGGCCCTGCGTCATTTCTGGAATCTTGACGGAATCGAATACGAACTGATGAATCTGAACATTCCGCGATACGATGAAGCCGCGCCGAAAAAATGGATTGAAAAAGACACCGGCGAGATTCGCGAGCAAGATAAAAAGCCGGATGCCGACGGACAATGGAAGGAATATAAAACAAACAATCCCGACTGGAAATCAAAGCCGCGCATCGACCATCGCCATCACGCGCTGGACGCGATAGTCGCCGCAAACTGCACGCGATCGATGCTGCAAAGAATGGCGGCGGATGAGGCGCCCGATGCAGCTCCGGAAATGCGTGCGGCCGCGCTGACCGCGTTGCAGAAAGTCAATGTCTCGCACAAGGCGGATCACAACGCGCTCGGGCAATTGCACGAAGACTCTAAATATGTAATGATTGAGAAACATAGTAATGGAAAATATCTGTGTTATCATAAAAAGAAAATTCTTGAATTGGCAGAGTATTCCAAGCTGGGAGCGTTGCTAATTGATACAAAGATCAATCATCCGAAAGCAAATAAAGATCGCATATTGCAGCAAGAATTATTTAATCATTTCTATACATTGAAAGATGAAGCGATTCTAAAATTAGATCAGATGAATGAAGAGCTTGTAGCGGAAGGCAAAAAGCCGCGCGAAGCAACAGATAGGCAAATTTTTTCAGAAGCTTTTAGAATAATACAAGAGCGCGGCTTATGGTCGGGAAATCAGTTTAAGCTATATGAAAATAATAAGGAATTGATCTTTATCAAGAAGCACAATGCATATTATAAATCGGGCAGAAATGCGGAGTTGATTTTTTATCGCAATGATAAAGAAAAGCTCTGTTGGGAATTGACAAGTGTTTTTGATGCAAATGGTGGAAATATAACATATGAGCGCAAGTTTATAATTGGAAAGGTTTTATGGAAACTGGCAAAAGGTGATATGTTGGAAATGGATACGCCGGAAGAATGGAAAACATATACTCGTGACGCCATCAAGTGCAGATGCATTGTCACAGGATTCAGC
>JAISGC010000106.1 GCA_031263295.1 Rickettsiales bacterium | reverse complement strand
CTCGTCGGCGGACTCTTCCAAAATCGCGGCCCAGGTGCGCCCGACTCCTATTCCATAGCAGCCCATAATCGGATGCTTTTGCGCTCCGTCGGCGGCCGTGTAATTCAGATTCATAGCGTCCGAATATTTCGCCCCGAGTTGGAAAATATTGCCGACCTCGATTCCGCGCTCCGCGCGCATTTTCGCGCCGCACTTCGGGCATACGCCGTCTTCGGCGACTTCCTTGTTCGCGGCGAATCCGCAGGCGTCGCATATAAATACGGTGTCCTCGCCGTTCGGGTGAACCAGCTGGAACTCGTGCGCGACCTTGCCGCCCATATCGCCGGACGACGACAAAACCGAGACGACATTTTTCAATCCGACGCGCGCAAATATTTTCTCATAGGCCGCGTGGCAGCGCGCGTAATAATTTTCCAAATCGTCCTGGGTTTCGTGGAACGAATATCCGTCCTTCATCATAAACTCGCGCGTGCGAATCAGCCCGGCGCGCGCGCGCAATTCGTCCCTGAACTTCGTCTGAATCTGATAGACCATAAACGGCAGCTGGCGGTAAGTTTCCAATACGCCCTTGACGAAATCGACGACGACCTCTTCGTGCGTCGGGTTCAGCACATAGTCAATATCGCTGCGCCCGCGGAACTTGGCCAGCACATCGACCGCGTCGTAGCGCCCCGACGCGCGCCATAAATCGGCGCCCGATACCACCGGCATTTTTATTTCCTGACCGTCGACGGCGTTCATTTCCTCGCGAATGATTCGCTCGACATTCTGCTGAACGCGGGTGCCGAGCGGCGACAGGGTGTAGATGCCGCCCATCGTCTGGTGAATGTATCCGCCCTTGACCGCAATCTTGTGGCCCAGGCTGGCCGCGCCGGCGACATCGCCGACCAGCCGTTTAACGCAAAGTTTTTCAATTCTCATAGTGTTGCGATTATAAAATAAAAATGATACGATTGCAATTATGAAAGACGAAAAGATATTGGTTGCGGAAATTGTCGGAGCGCAGGGCCTGCGGGGCGAATTGCGCGCGCATACATTTACGGAAAGCCCGAGCGATATTGGGAAATATAAAGGACTAGGATTAGGACCAGGACTAGATGCCAGCGACAAAATTATGTTTGTTCGCGCCGCGGGGCCCAGCGTCGCGATTCTGCGCGCCGAAGGAATCGACGACCGGACGGCGGCCGAAAAACTGCGCGGCACGCAGTTATTTATCAACCGCGCCGACTTGCCCGCCCTGCCCGCGGGCGAACATTACATCACTGATTTAATCGGTATGCGCGTCCGGCTCACTAGTCCTAGTCCTAATCCTAGTCCTATCGTCGCCGCCGTTCATAATTTCGGCGCCGGAGATATTATCGAACTTGACAACGGCGAGATGGTTCTGTTTAATGGCGCGTCGGTAGATTACGAAAAAAGGGAAATAAAATTATGAAGAAGATTATAATAATGACCGGAATGCCCGGCGCGGGCAAGGGCACAATCAGCGAGATGCTGAAATCGAATCCGAACATCGACCACATTTCTACGGGCGATTTATTCCGCGGGCTGGACAAGGAAAGCGACCTCGGGCGGCGTGTCGCCGAGATTATGAACGCGGGTCAGATGGTCGGCGACGATATTGTGAACGAGATGGTTGCGCCGCGATTGACCGGCGAAAAAGATTTGCTGCTCGACGGATACCCGCGCAGCACAGCCCAGGCCGAATGGCTGATGGAGCGGGCGGCCGCAGGATTCGAGATCGTCGCGATACTTCTGGCGATTGATGAAACGATTGCGACCGCGCGCCGCGACGAGCGCGTTCGGAATCTGCGCGCCAAGGGCTTGGAGCCGCGGGCCGACGACGCGGATCCGGAGATTTTGCCGAAACGCTTTGCCGAGTATCGCGAAAAGACCGAGCCGATGCTGGATCTTTTGCGCGCGAGGCTTGGCGATAATTTCTATACGATAAACAACACCGGCACCGCGGAACAGGCGGTGGAGAAGATTGCGAAGATTATCAATTGATTCCAGAGTCTAATTCCCCTTCCCTTTGGGAAGGGGTGGCTGCGAGCGAAGCGAGCAGACGGGGTAAGGGAAATTGATAAAGTGATTCCCATTACCCCGTCATCGGCCTTCGGCCGATGCCACCCCTTCTCCCCAAAGGGGAGAAGGGGAATTATGCTCTGGAATAATCACACTATAATAATGGCCCCAACAACCGCCGCGGCGATTGCGGCAAGGGTCAGCGGCCAGAAATATTTCTTCGCGATTTTGTTCGCCTGCTCCTGAAAACGCCACAGCAAATATCCCGCGATCGCAAAGCGCCCGGTTCTGAAAATCGCCGAAACCCCCAAATACAGCAGCGCGTTGTATCCCAAAAATCCCGCGCATATCGACATCAGTTTATACGGCACCGGCGTGAAAGCCGTGATGAAAATAATCCAAACGCCATAGTCCGCGAACATCTGCCGCGCGACCTCGAACTGCGCCGGGCTTGAAAAAGTTTCTATAATCCAAAGCCCCGCCGAATTGAACAAAAACGCGCCGATGCAATATGCTATCGCGCCGCCGACCAAGGAGCCTATCGCCGCCGCGATCGTAATCGGCAGCGCGGATTTTTTATTCGCGACAATCGGCGGCGTCATAAAGACCTCGGTCGGGATAAAAAGAAAAACCGATTCGCACATCGTCAAAAACAAAACGACCCAAAACATAGCGCGCGTGTTTTCGGCCTTGCGGAAAAGATAGGTCTGCAATTTCATAGCGCCATTATTGCACAAAATAATTATCGTTGCAAACGCCGCGGCGACTTGCTAGTATCGCGGGGCAAAGGAGTTCGATTTATGGATTTTGATTCTATTAAAACCGAGGCCGAAACAAAGTCGGCGCAAAGCATTGAAGTATTGAAAAAAGAATTGCAAGGCCTGCGCACGGGCCGCGCGTCGGTTCACCTGTTGGACGGGCTGCGCGTCGACGCGTATGGCGCGGAAATGCCTATTGACCAGGTCGCGTCGGTCTCGGCGCCGGAATCGCAAGTCTTGACGATTTCGGTCTGGGATATGGGTCTCGCGGGCGCGGTTGAAAAGGCGATACGCGAATCCAATCTGGGGCTGAATCCGCAAACGGCGGGCGCGGTCATTCGCCTGAATCTGCCGCCGCTGACCGAGGAGCGCCGCAAGGAGCTGGCCAAAGTCGCGCGCGAATATGCCGAGGGCGCGAAGATTGCGATACGCAATATTCGTCAGGATTTGTTCCAGCAGATTAAAAAATCAGAGCTCGGCGAGGACGACCAAAAGCGCTGGACGGAAGATTTGCAAAAGGTCTTCGACGCCCGCAATTTGGAGATCGACGAAATCGCAAAGAGCAAAGAGACGGATATTATGAGTGTGTAGGGACTTTCCTGCCCCCGCTTGCGGGGGCGGGATA
>JAISGC010000082.1 GCA_031263295.1 Rickettsiales bacterium | reverse complement strand
CCCCTGTCCCTAATCCCTAACTAAAATGATAAACTATCAATTGCTTTTAGACACCGCATTGCGAAGCGTCGTAAAAGAAGCGCTGATTCGCGCGCGGCTCGACGGCCTGGGCGAGCAGGGCCATCTCAACATAACATTCAAGACGCGGATGGCGGGCGTGGTCATTCCGGACTTTCTGAAACTGCGATTCCCGGACACGATGACAATCGTTTTGCAATGGACATTTTCCAATCTGAATGTTTCGGATACGGGCTTCGGGGTCACGCTCAATTTCGACGGGCGGCCGTATTATATCCAGGTTCCATTCGCGGCCATGACGGAGTTCAAGGACTTGCAGACGGAGTTTATGATTCAGTTCCAATTGACGGGGCAAACGGAAACGCCGCCCGCGCCGGAATTGCCGCTTGAAAAACCCGCCCCGACCAGCGACCCGCGGGTGCTGTCGATGGAAGACTTCCGAAGAAGGAAAGTGAATAAGTGATTCCAGAGCGCTTTCCTGCCCCCATCTATGGGGGCGGGAAAGTTTTGCTTGATGAGAGAACCCGGCGCGAGCCGGGTTGTCGAATCATAGCAAAGCTTGGGTGGGGGCAAATCTTCTCCCTGCGCCTCTGAATAATTTTGTTTTCCCAAATGAACCCCCACCCAAGATTTCGTAAGCTCGCAGGGTCTGCGACCCTCGCTCGCTAACGAAATCTATCCCGCCCCCGCAAGCGGGGGCAGGAAAACCTGTCAAATCAACTTCCCCATCGCCGCGGCCGTATCCGACATCCGGTTGGAGAATCCCCACTCGTTGTCATACCAAGACGCGATGTGAAGCAGCCCGCCCACAACCTTGGTCATAGTCGCGTCGAAAATGGAGCTCCGCGGGTCGTGCGTAAAATCGGTCGAGACCAGCGGCTGATCCGTCCATCCCAAAATCCCCTTTAACTCTCCGTCGGCCGCCGCCTTCATTGCGGCATTGATGCGGTCCGCATCGGCGGCCCGTTCGGTCATAACAACCAGTTCGGTAATCGAGACATCGGGCGTCGGAACGCGAATGGCCGTGCCGTTCAGCTTGCCGTTCAGAGCGGGCAGCACGAGCCCGATGGCCTTTGCCGCGCCGGTCGAAGACGGAATGATATTGACCGCGGCCGCGCGCGCGCGCCGGAAATCGGAATGATTCTTGTCCAACAGCTGCTGGTCGCCGGTGTAAGAATGAATCGTCGTCATCCAGCCGTCTTTGATTCCAAACTCCTTGTCGACGATGCTCGCTATGGGCGCCAGGCAATTTGTGGTGCAGGACCCGTTCGAGACAATCTTGTGCTCGGGCTTCAATGTCGCGTGATTGATTCCATAAACAATCGTCGCATCCGCTCCATCGGACGGCGCGGACACAAGGACGCGCTTCGCGCCCGCATCCAGATGCACCTTCGCCTTGTCCGCAGATGTGAACAGCCCCGTGCATTCCATAACGATGTCGACGCCCAGTTCTTTCCAGGGCAGTTTCGCCGGGTCGCGCTCGGCTATAACCTTTATCTTGTGCTTGCCGACTATAATATGGTCGCCTTCGACCTTGACGGGCTGGTCCAGCTTTCCGTGAACGGAATCGTGTTGCAGCAGGAACGCGGACTGGTCGGCCGGCATCAGATCGTTGACGGCGACAAACTCCAAGTCTGTCCGCCCCGATTCAACCGCCGCGCGCAGCACCAGGCGCCCGATTCTTCCAAATCCGTTTATAGCAATGCGTGTCATTTTTCTTTCCTTATGTTTTTTAGGACTAGGATTAGGACTAGGACTAGATTGCCCGCAGGCGCCAGTCCTAGTCCTAATCCTAGTCCTTTTTCATTAGACAAACAAACTTTCCCATTTTATAATGACAAAAGCAATGGTAAAAAAATCATACATCATCGGCGGGCCGACGGCATCGGGAAAATCGGGCTTCGCGCACCTGCTCGCGAAAAAAATCGGCGGCACGATAATCAACGCGGACTCGGTCCAGGCCTATCGCGGCATAGAAAATATGTCGGCGTCGCCTTTTGCGGGCAAGGACCCGGCGACCGAAGAAATCGACGGCGTGCCCTATAAATTGTTTTCGATATTCGATTTGGAGAACCAGATTTCGGTCGCGCAGTATATGGCGCGCGCGAAGGAGGAATATGAAAAGGCGGACATTCCGATTTTCGTCGGCGGCAGCGGTTATTATATCGAGGCTATGATTTACGGGCTGTCGCCCATTCCCGATATTTCTTTCGAGGCCAGGGAGCGCGCGAGACGAATGATAACCGAGACGCCCGGCGCCGCGCGAAACCTGGTGGACTTCGAGTTCCGGGATCCGCACCGGATGGCCCGCGCGCTCGAAGTGTTTCTGCAAACGGGGCGGCCCCTTTCGGATTATAAAAATCTTCCGCGCACCGGCGGCATAGGACTGACGCCGAAGCGGATTTTAATAATGCCGCCGAACGATTTGCTGGAAGATAAAATCAAGGATCGGCTTCCCGAAATGCTCGCGGGCGGAGCGCTGGAAGAGGCGCGGAAATATATCGACAAGCCCTTTCGCGCGATAGGCATAGACGAGCTGGGCAAGTTCATCCGCGGCGAACTTACGGAAGAAGAGGCGATTGAAAACTGGGCGCGCCGCACGATACAATATGCAAAGCACCAGCGCACCTGGTTCCGCAACAAATACGAGCCGCAGCTGACGATAATGCACTTCCCGACCGAACAGGATCTGTCCGATGTCCTCGCTCTATAAAGTCGTCATTCCGAATGAGATAAACGAAGGTTTCGATTATTCGGCGCCCCTGATACCTGATGCCTGTTCCCTGATACCTGGAAGCATCGTCCAAGTATCTGTCGGAAATATTTTATACGACGGCCTCGTCATCGGTCCCGGCGACGGCGACA
>JAISGC010000047.1 GCA_031263295.1 Rickettsiales bacterium | reverse complement strand
GAGCGTCATCCCGGCGCGGGCCTGGATCCACTGCCACCCGGCGAGTCATTATTAATATGTTATTTAGTGACTTATAGCTATTGATCCCGGCCTGCGCCGGGATGACGCGTGTTATTATTTTGTTCATTTATTTCTAACAGTAGTTGTGTCTTAGAAAAAACTGTTTTAAGATACGCCTCGCTTGGGCGCGTAGCGCAGTTGGTTAGCGCATCTCCTTGACATGGAGGGGGTCGGAAGTTCGAGTCTTCTCGCGCCCACCACCCTTCGCGGCTTCGCCGCTTCGGGTGGCAGGCCACTAAAATTATCCAAGCAAAAAAGAATATCGAAACAATGCAAACGAACGAAAAATACAATGCCGAAGAGCGGGTCTTGCTGGAACTGACGCGCCAGTATCAGGCGACCGCCGACAATAATCGGCGCGGGCGGATTTTAGAATCCGCCGTGTCGCATTTCGACGGCTTTATACGGCGGTTGAAAATGAAGCTGCCCTTCGCGGACATCGAAGACTTCCGCCAGCACATTATGATATGTTTTTGGAAGCGCGACTACCTCGGCCGATACGATTTCGAGACTATGAAAATACGCGGCTATATAATGAACCGCATAAACTATTGCGGGCTGAATATGCATACCGCCGGCAAACGCCCGGCCAATATAATGAACAACCAGGCCGCCAGCATTTTCAGCGACGCCTCGGCCAGGGCGGACGACGATCGCGAGCTGATAGACATTCTGCCGGACAAGGCGAAGGGCACGGAGGCGTCGGTTTTCGCAAATATGGAAAGCGCCGGCCAAAGGCAATTTTTGCAAAGCCTTATGCCGGGGCTGACGCCGCCGAGACAAAGAATGCTCGGGGCGCTGCTGAACAAGCCCGACTCGAACTATGCCGAATTGGCCGCGGCCTGCGGCTGCTCGCCGGAACGCGCGCGCCAGACTATGTCGTATCTGATGCGATTGGCGGCGATGCGCCTGCGTCAGACGAACCAGCAATAATAATCTTGATTTTTGGCGCGAAGCGTTATAGAATCGAAAAGTTTGGGCATATGGCGAAATTGGTAGACGCGCTAGTTTCAGGTACTAGTGGAGCAATCCATGTAGGTTCAAGTCCTATTATGCCCACCACCCTTCGCGGCTTCGCCGCTTCGGGTGGCAGGCCACCGATTTTTAGCGAAGGCCGGGCCAATCAGCAATATAAAGGCAAATATTATGGCGATAGAAATAATAATTGACAGGTATGTTGGCGACGGACATACCGAACCGCAAAGATTTATGGCAAAATCAGAAACGATGCGGGACGCAATCATTGAATCAGTTGACAGCGCCAAATACGACGAATCCGGCTTTTCGGATGTCAATTTGTCCGGAAAGGATTTAAGCGGCGAAAACTTACAAGGGATAGCTTTTGACGCTCCGGATTTTAGCAATGCAATCCTTCGCGGAACAAACTTCAAGGACGCGACATTCACATGTATGCATTTTCAGAATGCCGATTTGCGCGATGCGGATTTCGGATATGTAAAACAGCGATGGGGCGCATATTTTCAGGACGCGGATTTGCGGGGAATAAACTGGGAAGGCTCGCAAATTTTCAAGGCGGAGTTCTTTGGCGCGAAAATGGACGAAAATGGCATAAAATATGCGTTGACAACGAACGGACGCTTGTTCAAGAATCCATTCAAGAATCTTGCCGCAAGACTAAATTATCATATAACCCGCCAAGTGTCGCAGAAATTAAAAAATCAATTCTGTAACGGCAGCGCAGGCAGGTAAAAAAATAAACTCTTCAAGAATACTTGGAGAGTTTTATTTTTTAAGTTATCCTTGAAGGCCTTGATATTTTTTGATAAGCTTTGGAACCAGTTGAAGTTATTAGAATGGAGGGACGAATGAAAAAACTCACAATTATAATCGCGATTATGGCAATCGCGGGCGGCGCGTATTTTGTGCTCGGTCGCGGCGGCAAAGGCGCGACGCCGACCGCCCTGCCCGCTCCGTCGATTGACGGCGGCGTGTTGAAACTGATTGACGCGCGCGCGTCCAGTCGCGATTTTTCCGCGCGCGAAATCGACGACAAGACTTTGTCGGAAATCCTGTGGGCGGCGTTCGGCAAGAACAGCCGCGGAACGCGAACGATACCGACTTCGCGCGGGCGCCAAGCGCTGGCCGTTTATGCAATCACGAAAAACGGGGCGTTTCTTTACGACGGCGCGGGCCTGGTGAAAAAATCCGGCGACGACCTGCGGCCGCTGTTCGCGCATACGATGCAGTCGTTTCCGAAGACGGCGCCGCTGACGATTTTATTCGCGGGCGACGATGCGATGAACTCGCCGATTCACGCGGGGGCCGCGATGCAAAATGTCGGATTGTATGCGGCGGAAAAAGGCATGGGCGCAGTGGTGCGTATGATGTTCGACAAGGACGCCGCCAAGAAAGCGCTCGCGATGCCCAAAGCCGAACAACCAATCGTTTCAATAACAATCGGCTGGGTGAAATAATGATTATAAGGATTATTTGTAATATCAATCTAAACAAAAATCCCGTAAGGGATTTTTGTCATTCCCGCGCAGGCGGGAATGGGGCTTTTAACCTTATAACGGAAAACTTGTTTCATATACAAATGTAATTGTGAAAACAAGTAGTAGCTGACCGTAAGGTTTAGAACCCTATTCCCGCTTTCGCGGGAATGACAAAAAATCCTTTCAGGATTTTTTGTTTTGATTCTGTCCAGCATTCAATAATTACTCCCCCATCGCTTTCTTCACCGCCGCGTTCAACTTCTCCCCTCCATGCCCGATGTCGGGAACGATGTGCAATGCGGACTTCGGCAGCGCCTTGTGCAAACTCCACGCCTGCTCGAACGGACAGCACAGGTCCAGCCGGTTGTGCGCGATAATCGCCGGAATCTTCGCAATCTTTTTCGCGTCTTTCAGCACGCGCCCGTCGGTCATAAAAAATCCGTTCGATATAAAATGCATCGAGACCTTGAACGACCGCAGCGCCCGCTCGTAATCCTCCGGCGGCGGCAATGCGAAGCCGGGCGTCAGGCTGCCGACATTGTCTTCAAGATTGCCATAGTATTTCAGCGCGATGCGCTCGTCGGCTCGCTTGCCTGAAAACAGCAGACCCGCGAAATATTTTGTCAGCGGCCGTCCCTTTGCAACCCGGTCCATTTCTTCCAGCATATCGGGCCAGAATCGCCGTGCGTCATGCTCCATCCAGTCCTGCACATCGCGTTTGCGCGCCAGAAATATCGAGCCTACGCAAATCTGCCGGACCCGCGCCGGAAACTTTTCCGCGAACAAAAGCGCCAAGGTCGAGCCGTATGACGCGCCCGCCGAAATAATTTTGCCCGCGATGCCGCAGGCATTCAGAATCCGCATCGCGTCGTCGATCGCCGCGTCGGGAGTATTGTTGCGGATCGGGTCGACGGAGCGCGTCCGCCCGCATCCGCGCTGGTCGAACAAAATCACGCGGTGGGTTTTCAGATTGAACCATCGGTCGGCGTATTTCGCGCTCGACCTGCTGCCCGGCCCGCCGTGAAACGACACGACCGGAACGCCGTTCGGATTTCCGAACTGGTGATAAAAAATCTCGTGCCCGTCCATTGCGGACAGCCATCCTTCCGCGAACGCGCGCGGCAATCTTGAAAATAGTTTCATCATTTTACGAACTCCTTGAACCTTGCGACAACCGCCGGCGAATAGGCGCGCATCGAAGCGCGGATAAAGTCGGCGCCGCCGTCTTCGAACGATGTCCAGTATAACTTTTCCGCGCGGCCGCCGTCAACCGCGAATGTCCCGGCCAGCGGGAACAAGCCCTGTGTCGAACCCGCGGCCGGGCGCACGCCGAACAATTCCATCCCGCGCGTCTGGGACAGGAACATTTCATAGTATCGCCGACACGATGGTTTCAGAACGACCCGCATATCCGCGCCTTGCGGCGACAGCGCTATGTCAGTATAGGCCTTGGCATCGGCGATGTCGATAAACGCGTCGCAGCTGACCGGCGCGGACCGCATAAAAATCATTTTCCAACGCTTGTCGCCCTGCTCCAACTTCCGCACGGCTTCGTTCCAAGTCTTCGAGTCCCGAACGATGCCCAATTCTGCCTCGGGCATAATATCGCGGGCCTCGACATCCGGCGCGATCGCCCGCGCGAGTTGATCGACCCGCGATTGCCGCGCGTCAATCATATCGCAGTAATCGCGAAACTCCGCGGCGCCCATCGCGCCGGACGCCAACGCGCCGAGGCCTTTCAGATAATATTCCGACCGGCATCGCAAAAAGATTTTGCGTCCCGGCGCGTCGCCGATTGTCTCCGCAATATCCATCGCGGACAAAATCTCGTCCGGCGAAAATCCCGCGGGCTCCGTCCAGTCTTTGTTTATCGACAGGCACAGACAAAAGACTGCGGCGGGCGCGGCCAGACCGGGCCCGAGCGCCGATGTCTTCGTCGCCGAAACAAACCGGCCGCCGCCGACATCCGCGAAGGCCATTATCTCGTTCGCGGCCTTTCGGATTCCGATTGCGTCGACGGGGCCTTCGACCGGCCGACCCAGATTCCGCAGGCTCGCCTTTACGCTGCGCGCCGCGCCGGATTGCTTGCCCGTCGTCGGCATTCGCCGCATCGCATAAAGCGGCGCGCCCGCATAGCTTATCGGCGTCTCGGCGAACTCGGTCCCGCCGGGCGGCACCATCGCCGCGATTTCGGCGCCGGTCATTGCTTCATAGTTGCTCATTTTCACATCCTTTAAGTTATGGTTGGTTTTTCGTCGCATAAAAAAGACCCCGCGCGGGGCGGGGTCGAAACTTTGCAGACGATTGTTTAAGCCGTTTTATCGCGCAGAGTGCCGCCCCGGAAAAAATCCGTGATGCCAGCAAGCGACGAAAGAACGATTTGCAAATATCATTGCGGAAACAATGCTATAATTTATTTTGCGGAATGTCAAGATGATGAAACTGGGGCGGATGACCGGATTCGCTCGCCGCTTCGCGGCTGCGCGTATCCTCGTTCTCGTCGGCTTCGCCGACTGCGCTCGCCCTGCGGGCTCGCTGACTCGGATTCGAACCTCGGTTCTCATCCGAACCGCCGGAACATTATTTTACAAATGCCGCGCAAGGCGGCATTTGTAAAATAATGGGGCGGATGACCGGATTCGAACCGGCGACATTCGGTACCACAAACCGACGCTCTAACCAACTGAGCTACATCCGCCATTGCGCGGCGCCTATGGTAATAAAAAAATAAAATATTTCAAGTTTTTATTTTTTGCCGGCCGCCGCTTTGATAAACGCGTTGAAGAACGGATGGCCCTCATATGGGTTCGATTGAAACTCGGGATGAAACTGACCCGCCATAAAAAACGGATGGTCCGACAACTCGATTATCTCGGGCAGTTTGCCGTCCGGCGAGCGACCAGAAATTATCATTCCCTTTTCCGCGATGGCCGCTTCAAGCCCGATGTCCATTTCGTATCTATGCCGATGGCGCTCGGAAATCTGGCCCGCGCCATAGACGCGCGCGGCCAGGGTCCCGGGCTTGATAACGCACGGATACGCGCCGAGCCGCAGAGTCCCGCCCATATCGGGCTTGTCGTGGTCCCGCATAATATCAATCACGGGCGCGCAGTCTTTCGAGAACTCGGTCGATCCCGCATTCGCGACGCCCATAACATTTCGCATAAACTCTATGACCGCAATCTGCATCCCCAGACAGATTCCCATATACGGCACGCGGTTTTCGCGCGCGTATTTTGCGGCGGCGATTTTGCCAGCAACACCGCGCTCGCCGAATCCGCCGGGCACCAGAATCCCGTCCGCACCGGCGACCGCATCCGGCGAAAACTTTTCCGCATCGACCTCGATAATTTTCACGCGCGCATTGTTCTGCAAACCCGCGGCGAAGATCGCCTCGTTCAATGACTTATACGCGTCGGGCACATCGAAGTATTTCCCGACGACCGCGATATTTACGACCGGCAAATCGTCGGTCAGATATTTCTTGATGCGAAGCAGCCGCGACGAATCGCCCGCATCCGGCGGCAAATCGAAATGATCCGCGAGCGCGTCGAAAACGCTCTGCTCCTCGAACGCGAGCGGCAGCAGATAGATATTGTCGACATCGATTCCGCTGATTACATTTTTGCTCGGAATATTGCAGAACATTCCGATTTTCTCGCGCTCGTCGGAATCGAGCATACGCGGCGTGCGAACGATAATCATATCGGCCTGGATTCCGGTTTCGAGCAGGATGCGCGCGGATTGCTGGGTCGGCTTGGTTTTGAGCTCGCCCGACTTTTCGAGATACGGCGCCAGCGTCAGGTGCACGAACATAGCATTCCGCCGCCCGACATCGTTCGCGAACTGGCGGATTGATTCCAAGAAAATCTTGCCCTCTATGTCGCCGACGGTCCCGCCGATTTCGCAAAGCACAAAGTCCGCGCCGCAGGGCCGCCCGATGTATTCTTTTATTTTATTGCTGATGTGCGGGATGGTCTGAACGGTCTTGCCGAGATATTCTCCGCGGCGCTCGGCGTTCAAGACCTCCCAGTAAATCCGGCCGCCGGAAACGGAATCGTTCCGCCCGAGTTTCGCGCCGAGGAACCGCTCGTAATAGCCAAGGTTCAGGTCGGTCTCGAATCCGTCGTCGGTTACATAAACCTCTCCGTGCTGCAACGGCGACATCGTTCCCGGGTCGACATTCAGATACGGATCGAACTTCCGCGAATGGACCGAGTATCCCCGCGATTGAAGGAGGGCGCCCAACGATGCCGCCGAAACGCCCTTGCCTAAACTTGATAAAACCCCGCCGGTTATGAATATATATCGTGTCATAATTTCCTCACGGGACCGCAGGATAGCCGAAAACGCCCGCGCGCCGCAAGCGAAATAATAATTTGCATATGCGGCCGAAAAGTTGTCAAATATGATTTATAAGTATAACAAAAGGGTTTCTTATGAAATACGACTTCCAACAGGTTTTAAGCGTGATAGATAAAAACTACGACTATACGCCGACGCAGTTTGCCGTGACGGACGGATGGGGCGACACGAACGGGCTGGACCAGAATCAGGGCGCGGGCCGCGTGCTGGCGTTCGCAAAGGAGCGGCGGCTGGACGAAGAGGCGGCATTGCAATTGTTCGCCGAGCATTACCAGAATGTGGTCGACAATCCGAACGGCGACAACCACAAGAACATCCGCCTGCTCGCCGCGCACGGGCTGAACCAGGTGCATTTTGCAAACCGGCCGCTGCGTAAAAAGGCCGATGCGGACGAAGCGGCGATCGCGGCGCTGGTCGAATGGGCGAACGCAAAGGAAATCAAGGCGGCCCGGCCCAGCCCGCTGATTGTCGGATACGGGAAAATGGGGCGCGAGATTGCCGAAAAATGGAGGCGGGATACCGGAAAGGATTGCGCGATTGTCGACATCGCGGGCGGAAACTTTGTGTATTCATCCTTGGAAGACTGGTCGAATATGCGCGGCGGCAGCGACGGCAATATTGTGGCGATAGACTTCACGCAGCCCGACCAGGTCGCAAAAAACATCCGATTCTATGATCGGCATAAAATCCGCGCGGTAATCGGCACGACCGGAATCACCGGCGCCGAGATTGCGGACATCGCGAAGAGCACCGCGATTGTCTATGCGTCGAACTTTTCCGAATCCGTCCAGATGGTATTCTTCGCGAACCGGATTTTGGCGGCGCTGGCGAACGCGGGCGACGGATACGATGTCGCGGTGAACGAAAAGCATCACCCGGCGAAAAAGGATGTGTCCGGCACGGCGAAGACTTTGGCGACCGACATAATCGACGGCGGATTTATGGGCAAGAAGCGCATCGCGGGCCCGGCGGTTGCGGCGCGCGCGAACGACGAAATCACAATTTCGAGCGACAGATTGCTGGGCGTTTTCGGCGAGCACACGATTCAATACGCGAACGGCGCGGGCGACAGGGTCGAGCTGTTCCATCACGCCGGATCGCGCGAGGGCTTCGCGAGCGGCGCCTTGGACGCGATGAACTGGATTGCGAAACAACCGCAGGGCGTTTATAACTGGGCCGATGTTCTCCGCGCCCGCTTCCGCGACGCCGCGATGAAGGTGATGGGGTAGTTTTTTAAGAACATACTTTCAATATCGACTAAAAACCAAAACAAAAAATCCCGAATGGGATTTTTTGTCATTCCCGCGAAAGCGGGAATAGGGTTCTAAACCTTACATTCAGCTACTACTTGCTTTTGCAATTATCTTTGTCCGTGAAACAAGTTTTTCGTTATAAGGTTGAAAGCCCTATTCCCGCCTGCGCTGGAATGACAAACGATTGCTTGCGCAATCGTTTGTTTTGGTTTTAACCATGGAACCCGTCGCGCTGCCTACATCCCCCGTATCCTCTCCATCGCCGCGCGCGTTTTTTCCAAAGTGTTGAACGCGGTCAGGCGGAAATATCCCTCGCCCGATTTGCCGAATCCGGCGCCCGGCGTGCCGACGACCTTCGCCTGCGAAAGCAGCCGGTCGAAGAAATCCCAGCTGCCGATTCCGTCCGGCGTTTTCATCCAGACATAGGGCGCGTTGTCGCCGCCCCAAACCGAGTATCCCATTTCGGTCAGGCCGGACTTGATGACCTGCGCGTTTTTCTGATACGCCGCGATGGATTCGCCGATTTCGGCGCGGGACGCATCCGAGAATGTCGCCTCGGCTCCGCGCTGAATTATATAGGGCGCGCCGTTGAACTTGGTCGACTGGCGGCGGTTCCACATCTGATTCAGACTCCCGCCATCGCCGTCGAGTTTAATCGCCTTGGGGACGACCGAATACGCGCAGCGCGTGCCGGTAAAGCCCGCGGTCTTGGAAAAGCTGCGGAACTCGACCGCGCAGTTTTCCGCGCCCGGAATCTCATAGATGCTCCGCGGAACGGCCGCATCCCGAATGAACGCCTCGTATGCTCCATCGAACAGAATCAACGACCCGTTTTCGTTCGCGTAATCGACCCACTTTTTCAGCTGGTCCCGCGTCAGAACCGTGCCCGTCGGATTGTTCGGATAGCACAGATAAATCATATCGGCGCGCTCTGTCGGCAGCGCTGGAATGAAATTATTTTCCGCCGTGCACGGCATAGTTATAATCTTCCGCCCGGCCATAACATTGGAATCGTTATAAACGGGATAGACCGGATCCGTCATAGCAACCACATTGTCGGCGGACAAAATATCGCCGAAGTTTCCGCTGTCGG
>JAISGC010000074.1 GCA_031263295.1 Rickettsiales bacterium | reverse complement strand
GGGACCGGCGAACGGAAATACGAGAACGGCGTCTGGGGCCCGTGCCATCCGATTGACTGCGCCGCGAACTTCCATATCGAAGGCAGCCTTTGCGCGGCGGATGAAAGGGATTGCACGATTCCGAACGGCACGGGCATCCAATATTGGAACGGAAGCAAATGGGGCGACTGCGAGGCGGCGAGTTGCGCGGCCGGATACACCAAGGACCGCGGCCTGACGAACGACTGGACGACGCCCTGCGGCAAATGCCGGAACGAGACGGGCGTGTCCGGCTGGTCGTCGCGGCCTGGCGACGAAGAATGCACGATAAACTTTTGCCTGAACCAGGGCGAGCAATACGCGCTGATTGACAACGAATGCCAATTGATTTGCGTCGAAGGTCGAAAGGACGAGACGACCTTGGATATAGGCATGCATTGGAACCCGGCATCGAAAAAGTGCGAACTGAATTGCGACACCGCCGCCGGTTTCGAGCCTTGGCCCGCCCCTTGACTTTCAATAGCAAATGATATAATATACTATCAAACAATACCAAAGGATAGCAAAATGCAGATGAATGTTCGCGTGCCCGATACTTTACGACACAATTTCGATATGATTTCCGAGAAAATCGGCATCAATCCGGCCGAGGCCATCCGCGTGTTTATGAACAAGTTTGTGGAATATCGCGGATTTCCGTTCAATGTTCTGTGCGAAGAGCCCTATGAGCCGAACTACAACGCCGAAACCCGCCAAGCCCTCGACGATTCTATAAACAATCGGAATCTGACCATAACAACCTGGGACGAGTTGGATAAAATATGGGATGAGGCAAAATGAGAGTTCTCAAATATTCCAACAGGTTTATCAAAGATTTCAAACGATGCTCCAAACGCGGGTATGATAAGGCAAAATTAGATATTATTCGCGATGCTTTAAGTTATGATATACCGATGCCGCCCGCGGCGCGCCCGCATAATCTGACCGGAAACTGGGCAGGGCACACCGAATGCCACATAGCGCCGGACTGGCTGCTTGTTTATAAAATCGACGACGACGGAATCACTTTGGTCGCGACCGGAACGCACAGCGATTTGTTCTGATTCCGTTTGCAATTTCTTCCAATCTGTTTATACTCCGCAGAAAAGGACGGGTAATGAAAATCAACGGAATTGAAATCACGGGAATGACGAACGACTCGCGGCGGGTGCAGCCGGGCTGGGCGTTTTTCGCGGTCGACGGAGCGCGTCAGCGCGGCACGGACTATATCCCGGCGGCCGAATCCGCGGGCGCATCGATTATAATCACGGACGAAAACTATAAAGGCAAAAGTTTTAAGGTCCCTGACATCCGGCAATTTTTGGCCGAAACCGCGGCACAATTCTTCAAGCCTCTGCCCGAAAACATCGTCGCCGTCACGGGCACCAAGGGCAAGTCTTCAATCGTTCACTTTGTCCGCTATGTCTTGGAAAAAATGGGCAAAGACGCCGCGTCCATCGGTTCCATCGGACTGACGCATCGCGGCGTTTCCGCCGGATTCGCGGATTCGACCACGACGCCAGACCCGATAGTTCTCTGCGATGTGATGCATAAATTAAAGGCGCAGGGCTGCGACTACATCGCGATGGAGGCGTCCAGCCAGGGCCTGGCCCAGTCGCGGCTGAATGCGCTGCCCATAAAAGTCGCGGCCTTCACCAACCTGTTCCGCGACCATATTTCCGAGTTCGAGCACAAGGATATGGAGGACTATTTCGCGGCGAAGAAAAAACTCTTCACGGAGGTTCTGCCCGCGGACGGCGTCGCGGTTCTGAACGCGGATATTCCCGAATATGCGGAACTGGCCGCGCTGGCCGCGCCGCGCCGCGTGATTTCATACGGAAAAAACGGCGCCGATATAAAATTGCTCGATGCGGTCTGCGACGCGCGCTCGCAGCGCATCACGGCGGCGATATTCGGCAAAATCTATGAATACGAATTAAAGGCGGCGGGCGGATTCCAATCGATGAACTCGCTGTGCGCAATCGGAATGCTGGTCGGCCTCGGCTTCGACGCGGCCGATATTGTCCGCGCGATAGAGGGCGCGCCCGCGGCGACCGGCCGGATGCAGTTCGTGGGCAGCCCCGTCAAAGACGGCGGCGTCTATGTCGATTACGCATACACGCCGGACAGCCTGGAAAATGTGCTGACATTCGCGCGCGGATTCTGCAAGGGCCGCCTGATGTCTCTGTTCGGCGCGGGCGGCGAGCGCGATCCCGCGCGGCGCTTCGGCTGCGGAGAAGTCGCCGAACGCCTGGCCGATGTCGTCTATATAACCGACGATAATCCGCGGAACGAGGACCCGGCGAAAATACGGGAGCAAATCGCCGGCAAATGCCCGAAGGGAATCGTCATCGCGGACGGCCGCGGCGCCGCAATCCGGCGCGCGGTGTCGGATATGAAAGACGGCGACATCCTTATAATTTCGGGCAAGGGGCACGAGGATTATCAGCTGGTCGGAAGCGTGAAGCTGCACTTTTCGGACTTCGAGGAGGCCGCGAAGGCAATCGCCGAAAATATTTGACTTCCGGGCGACAGGTTGTATAGTTTCTTAAAATAGGAGCGTCGGATGTCAAAGAAAGAAATCAATTTCACAAAAATGCAGGGCCTAGGCAACGACTTCGTCGTGGTCCGCGCGGAAGACATCGCGGGCGTCGAGAACATCTCGGACTTCGTTAAAAAAATATGCGACCGGCGCTTTGGGGTCGGCGGCGACGGCGTCGGCGTGATACTCGCGAAGCCCGAAGGCGCCGACGCCGAGTTCCGCATCTTCAACAGCGACGGCAGCGAGGCGATGATGTGCGGAAACGGAATCCGCGGCGCCGCGATTTACGCGCGCGACAACGGCATAGTCGGAAAAGACAAAAAAGAAATCGCCTTTAAGACCAAAAGCGGAATCAAGGTCGTGTCGTTCGTCGGCGGCGATGTCCGCGTCGATATGGGCGAGCCGATTATATATGGCGATATGGTCGTGAACGGCAAAACCGGAAAAAATGTTTCGATGGGCAACCCGCATTTCGTCATTGTCTATAACAAGGATATCGGCGATTTGGATTTGGAATGCATCGGCCCGAAGTTCGAG
The DNA here is from genome assembly GCA_031263295.1 of Rickettsiales bacterium. Lineage (GTDB taxonomy): Bacteria > Pseudomonadota > Alphaproteobacteria > Rs-D84 > Rs-D84 > JAISGC01. Next base: position 2,728 of record JAISGC010000074.1, on the reverse strand, counting down.
AACGCGCCCGTGTTCCCGGACCGCACGAACACCGAGTTCGTCAAAATCTTGGACAGAAAAAATATCGATATGCGCGTGTGGGAGCGCGGCGCGGGCGAGACGCTCGCCTGCGGAACCGGCGCCTGCGCGTCCGCGGTCGCGGCCGCGACGGACGATCTGACGGACCGCGAGGTCAGGATTCATATGCGCGGCGGCAACCTGAACATAGATTGGAAGAAATCCGACAACCGCGTCTATATGACCGGCCCGGCGGAAACGAGTTTCATCGGCAAGTTTTTTTTTAACCGGCAGAAGCAGTGATTTATAAGCCAGAACCAAAACAAAAAATCCTGAAAGGATTTTTTGTCATTCCCGCGCAGGCGGGAATAGGGCTTTCAACCTTATAACAACAAACTTGTTTCACATACAAAGATAATCGTTAAAGCAAGTAGTGGCTGAATGTAAGGTTTAGAGCCCTATCCCCGCCTGCGCGGGGATGACAAACGATTGCGCGGGTCTGCGACCCTTGCAATCGTTTGTTTTGGTTTTCATTATGCAAACATTTCTATGATTTTATTTAATATCTCATCATACCCATCCAACTGCTCTTGCGTCGTGTATTCGTCGGGCTTGTGCGCCATCGAAAAAAATCCCGGGCCGCATACGATTGCGTCCAGGCCCGCGTCCTGTAAAATCGACGCCTCGGTCATAGCCGGGAATGTGTCGACGGCGCCGCCGCCCGCCCGCAGCGCCAAGTCCGTAATCGGCGAATCATCGCGCCGAAGCAAAGGCAGCAGCTCGCTGGTCTTTTCAATCTCGACGCGCCCGCCGTATTCTTTTTCGACTTCGAGAATAATCTTCTGGATTTCATCCATCATCGCCGCGCCGTCTTTCGCATCGAAATAGCGAAATCCAATCAACGCGTCGCAGCGCTCCGGAATAATATTGCTGGCGGTTCCGCCTTTGACGATTCCGATTGTTGTCGTCGCGCCGTCGAAGCTCGCCGCCAAATCGCGGAATCGGCGCGCGAAATCGGCGAACATATAAATGGCGCTGACGCCGTTCTTCGGGTCCGCGCAGTGCCCGGCCCGCCCTATGAAATGAACATCATAGGTCTGTCCGCCCTTGTGCCGGTCGCATATCGCCAGTTCGGTCGGCTCGCCGACAATGCACGATAATTTCTTTCCGGTCCGGCGCAAAAAGGCGGCGACATCGCCGATGTTTTCGTCCGCCGTTTCCTCGTCGCAGGTCAGAACCAGATACAGCGGCCAATTGACGCGCGCTTTGGCAATCGCGTGAAGCATACAGGCGACGCCGCCCTTCATATCGCTGGTCCCGCGGCCGTATAATTTTTCGTCAAAGTATTGGGTCACGACAAACGGATTCTTCGCCCAGTTCTGACCCGCGACTGGGACCACATCTATATGCCCCGACAGAACCAGTCCCCTATCGCCGTCGCCGCCGTTCGATATTATCAGCCCGCCGCCGACCCTCTCGCACCGGCATCCGTGCTCGCCCGCAAAATCAAAAATCCAGTCCGCGCAACGCGCGACGCCGTCCGTCCCGGACACGGAATCGAACGATACCAATTCTTTAAGAATCTGAAAACTCGTCATCTGGCCAGATTCTCGCGCACCTTGGCAATGGCCTGCCACCGGATGCCGACCGGCGAAATGAAGAATGTCGGCCGCCCGTTTTCGCCGCGTATGATTCCGTCAAAGTCCATAGTGTCGGCTATTTTTATCATACCGAGTTTGTTCTTGTAAAATCCTTCGGCAAAATGATTGTTCAGATTGTATTCGACTATCAGATGCGTATAGTCCGCGCGAATCTCGTCCAATCCGGCCCTGACCAGCTTGCCGCCCATGCCGCGCTTCTGAAACTTCGGCATCAGATATATCTGGTTCAGTATCGCGGTCCGGCCGTCCAAATCCGGCGCGCCTTCGTTAAAACGAATCCTGCGGGCCAGGTTGTATTCCGCGCCTTCCAGAGTCTGCGAATCTAAATCCCGATGCGGGGTCTTTTTATAATAATCCGGTATGTCGTTGAAGCGCGCGAATCCCGCGACATCGCCGCCGCTCGACAAAACGAAGCACATATCTTCCGCCGCGAAGCGCTTTATGCGGCTGATGAAATACTCGTCGTCATAGGCCTCCATCTCGACGGGCTCTTTGTATTCGGCGGAAATCTTGCGGTAAGACTGGGCGTATGCGTCGGCCAATTTATCCAAGTCGCCCAAGTGTTCCGAAATCGGTTTGATAGACTGCATTAAAAAATCCTTTGGTTATAACGCGGATTATAGGACAAAAAATAGAGATTGCAACCGCGGGCATATCTATTATAATGACCGCAAAAGGAATAAAATCAATGGCCGTAAAAATACGCGACTATGAGGTGCGCCTGACCCGCGGCAAGGACGAGCGCCGCCTGGTCCGCGAGCTTCGCTATCGCTGTTTCGTCGAGGAAGAGGGCTTTCCCGCGTCCGCCGAGCAAAAAGAATTGCGCGAGGAATACGACGAGTTCGACCAGTCGGCCGAATATATGGGCGTCTTTCATCGCGGCGTCATCATCGGAACCTATCGGATTCTGGACCGCGCGTCGGCGGAAAAAACCGGCGGATTTTACTCGGAGACCGAGTTCGATATTTCCAAAATCAAGCGCCGCCGCGGGAACATCTGCGAGATGTCGCGCGCGTGCATAGATAAAGACTATCGCGAAAATCCGCTGGTTATGTCGATGCTGTGGATAG
>JAISGC010000069.1 GCA_031263295.1 Rickettsiales bacterium | reverse complement strand
TGATAGATTATCGTGTCGCGGTATGCGCGCGGCAAGTCCCGGTCGGCATAAATGATGTGGCAGTCTATGTCGGATTTTTCCGTGCCCTCGCCGCGCACGAGGGAGCCCGCGGCGAACATAACCTTCGCCTTTCTAAAACGCCTGTTAAACAAATCTTCGGCAACCTCCAAAAACGGCCTTCTCATAACGCCCTCCAAGTTTATTTCATTATAACATATTTATAAAAAAACGCGCATTCGGATGCGCGTTTTTTTTCGGCTTTTTATCGGCAATAATCCGAATAGCCCCGGCAATTTTCGCCGCACCGGCGCCTCCGCGCCGCGTTCCAAATCGCCGCCCATCGCGCGTCGCCTATATCCTTCCTGACATCGGCCAGCGTCGTGCCGAAGTCCATCGGCACGCCGCTGATTCTCATTTCCTTATAAAACGCGTTCTTGAACGACGGGCACATATCGGCCGTTATCTCGCTCGCATAGGTATAGTTTTTCATGATAATATCCTTATCGTTGTGTTGCATCGTAGAGTGCGAAAAGTTTTGAGGGATATGCTAAATGTGGCGCGGCTGCGCCAGAACGAAAAGGACTGCGAAAAGGCAGGTCTGCTTTTTCATCTCGGTATTTCGATTCTAGCATTGCGGATTTATTTTTTCAAGAAAAAGTTTCTGGGCCGCCGCCGCGCGGCTATTTCAATGCCGAGCAGCAGTTCGGGCATTTGGTCGCAAGCTTGTCTATCGTCGTCCTGCAATAGGGGCAGATTTTCGTTTCGCGGGTTTCGGCGGCGGTTCGCCGCGCGGCCTTCATCAGCATAAATATCGCGAACATAGTTATGAGAAACCCGATGACCGCGTTCAGGAACGCGCCGACATTTATCGTGGTCGAATGGTTCAGCCGGATGACTATATCGGAAAAGTTCACGCCCTTCAACACCAGGCCCAGGGGCGGCGTGATTATATCCTTGACCAACGATGTGACCACGCCGCCCAGGGCCGCGCCGGTTATGACGCCGACGGCCATATCTATGGCGCTGCCCTTCGAGGCGAAGGCCCGGAACTCGTGCAGGAACTTTTTGAGCATATCCTATTTTACCACAAACGCGGCGGGGATGGGAATAGGAATGTCCGGCCCTCGCCAGAATTAAAAAAATCCCCGAAGGGGATTGTTTTAATTCTGGCTCGGGCAGCTGGACTCGAACCAGCGACATACGGATTAACAGTCCGTTGTTCTACCGACTGAACTATGCCCGAATTGCGTTTATGCCGCGCAATGTTAAACCAATCCGCGGCGGTTTTCAAGTTTTTATTTTTAATGACTAATGACTAATAACTAATTACTAATGTCTAATAAGCGGCGATTAGTAATTAGACATTAGTTATTAGTCATTAGTCATTATAAGAATACACACCTATTGCTAAAAAACCGCGGATTTCCGATATTCCCAAAGGAACGGAGAAAAAAGTTCTTGTTCCGAATCGGGCGCGCGGATATAATGGACGGGAACCAAGCCGGGAGGCTTGCGTTCGGGCTGTCGAAAGCCCATCTTGATGCGTCGGAGAGCGCCTGAGTTTTCCGATGTGTATCCGCGCGCAGAATCTTTGCGGCCGGTTGGCCGTTTTTTTTGCGCGTTTCGTGCCATGGCACGCTCCCCTCAATGGTCGGGGGGCCGCTTGCGAGCAATCCCTGCGGAATCATACATCAAGATGATTTTCGAACTCCCCGATCGCATCCCCCATTGGTTTTCGGCGTCCGCGCGATGACCCGAACCAGCATCGCGCCCGCCGACGCAAAGCCCGCGCGCGTCGTTTTCCCATCCCTGTGGAAACCGATGCGCCGCCGGGCCGCGCATGGAAACAAAAGGGAGAAAATTATGAAAAAGATAACAGATAACAGAGAACAGAGAATCGGGAACGGAAGGAAAAGAATAATTTTATTCTCTGTTTTCGTATCTCTGTTCTCTCTTTGTGCCGAAGGCGCAAAGCTGTGCCGCATGACCTTACCGCCCGCGGCGCCGTTCGACGAGCGCAGTAAAAATAAGGATGATTGGTCCTTCGCATACGGCAGGGGCTGCACGGACGCCACGACCGCGACCTATTCGGGCTCCGGCGCACCCACGGGCTTTTGCACCGAGCCCAAAATCGCGGGCATCGCGTCTTGCTTTTCCTATTTGGATTCTGTCACCAACTATAATTATTATGGGTCCAATGCGACTTATATAGTTCCGGCCGATAGGGGCATACAGGGCCAAGATACCAAGCCGCATCTGAATTGCTATTGCAAAATAACCTGGCCAATTGAAACGAGGTGGTTGCTCGCGTCTACTTATGTCAGCGAGAGCGCTTGCAAAGCTTACTGCATTGATTATTGCTACGGCTCATTCAATCAGTTTTAAGGCCATCGGTCCGGCCCGTCAGAACTTCGACGCGGTTGGGCCGCGCGGAATAATTCGCTTGATAAAAAATCGCAAACATTTTATAATGCGCCCGAACCGAGTTGGGAAACTCGCGTTCGGGACCTAGAAAATCCCACACTAAAACGGCGCGCTTTTCGCGCCGCATCCGAGCGCAAAACCTTTGCGGCCGCTTGGCCGTTATTTTTTTGCGTCATATCCCTGCTATGGTCGGGGGGCCGTGTCGAGTAATCTTCGCGGGATCATCATTGAGTGTGATTTTTCTACCCACCCGACCCTGCTTCGCCGCTTCGCGGCTACGCCGGGCCTGCGCCCAAAAGTTTCCCGACAATGCGATGCCTTCACGCGGGTGTTCCCCTCCTTTGGAGGGGAACACCACGCGGAAGGCCCGTCCTAAAAAACAAAAACAGGGAGAAAACAATGAAAAAGAGAACAGATAACAGAGAACAGAGAATTGATAACGGAAGGAAGAGGATAATTCTATTCTCTGTTATCTGTTCTCTGTTCTCTCTTTGCGGTGCCGCAGGCGCCGCAAAGCTCTGCCGCAAGAACGCGTTCGCCGGGGTCAACAGCGGCGCATACAGCATAGCCAATAAAATTTGGGCGGGCGGAACCGGCTGCGGCCAGACCGGATTTGGCAACGCGGACGGACATAAAGGTTCGATAACCGACCCGGCCCAATTATGCGGCGCGGGCACGCGCGTCGTCTCGGGCCAGATGACATGCAGGCCCGGGACCGAGTGGGGTTATTTCGGCAACGATGATATAAATCTGACGGACGCTTCGTCGGGCGAGGTCTGCTGGTGCCGAGTAACCTGGCCGTTCGCAAGCAAATGGATTCCGATTATTACAAGCAAAAACGGCTGCAAGGAAAATTGCGGCATCCGCTGCGCGTTGCAGGATTACGGCCTGCGCACGGCATTTTTGGGAGTGTGATGTTTGATTTCAAGTTTGCATAAAAAATAGAAAAAAGATTCCAGAGTGCAAGTGAAAGCCCGGGGCGGCTACGCCCCTAGAACTTCGCCGGGGTTATCGTCGTGCCGATGCGGCGCCACGACATCGCAATCGCCGCGAAGAATATCGCGAACGACACGACATTCGTCGCGGGCCACGCCCATGCGAAGCCGTCGAGACCCCACAGGCGCGCGAACAATATCAAAGCCGGAATCGGCAGCGCCGCGAACTTTATCAAACTCAATATCAGCGCCGTTCCATACCGGCCGACCATATTGAAAAATATGCCGGCCAAAAATACCACGCCCAAGAACGGATAGCCCGCGGCGAAGACTTTCAGGAACCAGTCCGCCGTCGACAGCATCGCCGCGTCGCTGCCGAATAATCCCGTCATAGAGCCCGCGAAAATAAATATCGCCGCGCCCGAAATCGTCAGCCATATCGTCGATGCGAATATTGATTTGCGCACGCATTCCCTGACGCGGTCCCAGAGCCCGGCGCCGAAGTTGTATCCGCCTATCGACTGCATCGCGTTTGCAAGTCCGAATACCGGCAGTGTGAAAACCTGGTCGACAATCCCGGCGATGGCCCAGCTGCCCAGCGCTATGTCGCCGCCGTATTTCGCAAGGATATTATTTGAGAACATCATATTGAATCCAATCGCGAAGTGCACGAAGAACGCCGTCATTCCGAACTTTGCAATCATCGCCATCGCGCCGAAGTCCGGTCGCGCGAGACGCAATTTATACGGGCTGCGCCGCGCCCAGAACCACATCACCATAACGAAGCCCGCGAGCATCGAAATCGCCGACCCAAGCGCCGCGCCGAATACCCCCATATCCATTTCCATAATGAAAATATAATCAAGGACGATGTTCAGCAGCGCGGGCGCTATCGAGTTTATCATCGCCGTTTTCGGAAAGCCGAAGGACCGCACGAACTGGTTCAATCCCATCGCGACTATATCAAGCGGAAACGCGAGCAGCAGCACCGACAGATATTCCCGCGCAATCGGAATCGTCGCGGCCGATCCGCCCGAAAGCGCGAGAAGCGGCTCCATAAATATCAAGGTCGCCGCGGTCAGCAGGACCCCGAGCGCAATCTGCAAAAACAAAGTGTTCGATATGACGCGGCGGACGCCCGCATCGTCTTTCTGGCCCAGGTTTATCGACAGCAATGCGTTGCCGCCCGCGCCGCACAAAAGCTGAACCGCAATGACTATCATAAAAATCGGGAACGCGACGGTGAGCCCCGCGAGCGCGGCCGGGCCCTCGGCCTGGGCCACGAAGAACCGGTCGGCCGCGGCGTAAAGCACTCCGACCAGCATCGCCAGAATCGACGGCATCGAAAACCGCAGCAAAAGCCGCCCGATTGCGTCCGTCCGAAATTGCGAGTCTTGTTTTTTCATAGCGGCGGCGAGTGTAGCAGACAAAGGATGGATTGCAAATGGAATTGTTTTAGAAACTTCCTAAACGATTTCCGAAGGAAATCGTCATCCCGGC
>JAISGC010000067.1 GCA_031263295.1 Rickettsiales bacterium | reverse complement strand
GGTTGATGGGGTGGACCGCGCCGGACCCGTTGGGTAAAGGCGCGGGACGGGGTAATGGGGGGCTGATTTATATTCAGCCTTACCCCGTCTGCTCGCTTCGCTCGCAGCCACCCCTTCCCCGGAGGGGAAGGGGAATCGCCCCCTTGCAAAAACAGGAAAATAATGCTAATATAGAGGCGAAATAAAAGGACATAAAATGAAACGATTTTCTTCGCTTTTGGCCATCCTGGTTGCTCTGGCTGCGTGCGCGGGCACATCCGGGGGGGGGGGGTAAAAGGCCGGGTTTCACGCCGGGAAAACCGACCGATCCGACCGGCCCGACGGATTCGGTTGACCCTGACGATGGAACTATAATTCTGCCGAAGACGGGAATGAGTTTTTACTCCAAACTTGCCAAAAATATCAGCCGCGAAACGGACGCGGTGCTGAAATACGATACGATAGAGTTCAATACGACGACCGACGCGACGAGCGACGCGGCGAGAATCGCATTGCAAAAGGCGTCCGTTTCTAGAAATGGAAGCATAGCAATAACCGGAACGAATCTCGGCGGCGACAAAATCGCGATGAAATCGCTAAACGATGTCAACAGCAAGCTCGGCGCGACGGCCAGTGACAAATGGAGCGCGGCTTCGCTGACCACTTCGTCGTCGTCGTCGGATTACGCGCAGTTGAAAGCTGCGGCTTTGGCAAATTTGCAGGCTTGGGTCAACGGAAAGGTGAACACATTTAATGGAACCGTTGACACCAATTACGGGACGCCGGGATTCGATTTGGCGAACGCGTCGGAGTTGCTCAAAAAAAAGCTGACGATAACGAATGCAAAAATAAAGCAGGATTCGACGGGCATCAGCATAAACACGAATACCAGCGGCGCTGCGGTATGGGTGCTTGCGATTCCGGCGGCCAGCCTTGTTTATAATGGCCAAGCATGGACTTGGTCGGCCGATTCCAGCGCCTTTGTGATTGATTCAGGCGCGACCAGCGACCAGATAACATTTCTGAACGCGAAGTTCGCCAATTATCTGACAGCAAACCAAAAGCTGAATGCGACGACTATATATAACGATTATCTCGCGTTGCTTGGTTTGTCCTTTGTCGGCGCCAATGACATAAACGACAGGATGGCATTCGGTAAGGCCGGATTGTCATACGCCAGCTTCGGATATTACGCCAAAGAGCGCCAGAGCTATGCCGCGACCGGCTCGGCCGATAAGAAAACCCTGGCCGCCGATGCGTTTTATGGGCTCGGCAACGAGAACGGCGTGGAGATAGCTTTGGCAGATTTCCGAAGCGGCTTTAACATTCCGTCCACGGGCGCGGAGTTCTCCGGAAAGACCATCGCGGTTCTAAATGTCGACGGGCTCTCCTCGCGCGAATTGAATGGCGACGCCACTCTCAAAGTCGGGCAGGCGGGCAATCCTACTTTGGATTTGATATTCGGCAGTTGGTATGATGTTCATTTCACATCGGGGACCGCCGCCAATCTGGAATATAAAACCGGAATAACTACCGCCAACGGCGCGCTGGCCAAAAGCGGCTGGGCTTCCAATGGCGCGATGGGCGCCATCAGTGGGGCGGGAACCGGATTTTCTGCTAAATATTACGGCGACGGGGATTCAATAACGGAATCCGCCGGAAGCTATGGCGCGAGCGGCACGACCGTGGCCGGGGAGGGATGGGACAAGGCTTGGTCCCTGGACGGCGCCTTCGGCGCCAAAACCGCCACCCCGATCGCGAAGAAGTGATGACTTACAACAGGTGTTCCCCTCCTTTGGAGGGGTGCCCCGCGAAGGGTCGCAGACCCGGAGCGGGGCGGGGTGGTGTTTCACATTGGCACTGCCAAAACCAAAACAAAAAATTGCAAAAAAATAGCAAGAGCGCGATAACGCGCCACCATTCGCTCGGCGCTATGCGCCTGTGCGTATCCTCGTTCTCGTCGCGCTGCGCGCGACTGCGCTCGAACTTCGCTTCGCTCGTTCTCGCTGACTCGGATTCCCCGCCGGGGGCGGGGTGGCATTTTTCGCGCAGCGAAAAATGACGGGGCGGGTTTATAAGTATTGCAGAGCGTTAAAATATTGCCCTGGCTTGCACCTTTTTGCATCTGAAAGCATCTCAACCCCAAAAAACCTGTCAATCCCAATTTTCGCAAATCCGACGATTTCCCGCTTGACACCGCTTTCCGTTTTTTGACAAAATACCCCTGTTTTGTCTTATTTCATATGAAACAAGATTTTTTTGTGAAAAAATACCCGCTTTGTGATACAAGACGCCTTATGAAAAAATATTTTCTCATTTTTTTCATTCTTTCGTTTTTTTCGGCGGCCGAATCGGTTGCCGAAAAAATCCTTCTGACCGCGCCGCAAATTATCTCCGCCGCAAACTCGCTGATTGAAAAAAAAGAGTTCGCGGGCGCGACGCAAATCCTGACCGCGGGCGCATTCGACGACACGGAATATGAAATCGAGCGGCTCTATCTTTTGGCCAAAATCGCGGCCGCCGAAAACCGCCCGGAGGACGCGATTGTAATCCTGCGATTCATTTTGGATAACCAGCCGGATCTGCCGAAGATTCGACTTGAACTCGGCCTGGCGTATCTTGCAGACGAGCAGTGGTCGCGCGCCGATTATCATCTGCGGCTCGCCGCCGCCGCGCCGGATTTGCCGCCCGAAGCGGTGCAGATAATCCGCCTGGGAATCAACGCCGCGCGGGCAAATAAAAACTGGAACGCATGGCTCAATATCGGCGCCGCGCCCGAAGACAACATCAACGCGGCCGCCGCGGGCGGCGAGGAGTGCGTTTATTACCTCGACGGCTTCGGATATTTCCCCTATCCCTTGTGCCGCAAGGTCCCGCGGCCCGAACGCGCCATCGGATTTAATCTGTCCTTCGGCGGCGATTACGAGTTCAAGTTGTCGGACGCTTGGCGATTAAAAACCGACGCGGGCGTCTGGGCGAACTTTTATAATTTGTCCGAATACGACAACGCGGCGATTTCGGTCGGAAGCGGCCCGCGCTATATTTTCGGGGACGGCGATGTGTGGCTGGCCGCCGCCGCGCAGTTTATGACATACGGCGGGGACGCGTATAAAAAGGCCTTCGGCCTGCGCGCGGAATCGACATACGATTTCACGCGGCAATTGTCCGCCGCGCTTTCCTTGGATTATATGCGGAACGATTATTTCGGATACTACGCGGACTTTATGAACGGCGATTCGTTTTCCGCAAACGGCCGCGCGATTTATTCGATAACGCCGTCGATGTACGCGGTCGCGCGCGCGGGCGTCCAGCGCGAAGACGCGTTGGTTGCGGCCTATGCGAACTGGGCGTCGAGCGCGGCGCTCGGCTTCGGCGCGGAGGTCTGGCTCGGGTTCAGGATTTATGTCGAGGCCGGGCGGACCTGGCTCGATTACGACGGCGAGCGCTGGGTCGTGGCGGGCGGAACATACCTGCCGATGACGGAGCATTCCAAATTGTCGCGCTATGTTTTGCAAGTGTCGAACAACGCGATAGACATCTGGGGCTTCACGCCGGTCCTGTCGTTATCCCTGACCGAAAAAGATTCCAACATTCCGTCCCGCCGATACGACAAAACCGGCGTCGGAATCACGATGCAGCGGAGGTTTTAATGTGCGCCCAGCATAGTGTTTAGATTCGACTTGTCGCTTGCGGTTTTGGATAAATCGCGAATAGAGTTCTCTTTGAGTTGGTGGAAACTTCTGCTAAACTATTACTGATGAAGGAAGGTTATATAATGTCGATACAAAAAAATGGATGGACATATCTTGATCCAAAGGAAGAGTGTAATTATCCTCAAAATCATAGATTGCAGGAAAGAGAGATCATTATAGATATTCCGCCAGCAGCCGAAGGTGGAGGATATGCCGTTGCAGAGGTTGATTATGATGGAAAAACTCGCATAGGTTTTCGCGTGCATGTGAATGCTGACGCAACTTCGTCGCCCAATAAGGGCTTCCCATGTACGCACGGGCACCCGACTTGGTTTCTATTACCAACAGGTATGTTGGAGGATTTGCTAAAGATTACTTTTACACCAGAACAATTACAAATGTGATGATATATTTCCAATCATAATTTACGCCACGCGCTGTCGTTTGCTCGCACATATCCAGTTTCTCGGGTAATTGCAAACACAATGGCGGTTTAAGCAATGGCGTTTTGCAAAATAGTCTTGCGCGGATTTGGCAAAGTTGCTAGACTTTTATAAACACAAGGGAAGGGATATGGTTTTCCGCCGGATTTTCGCTGGTTTGTTCGGTGCGCTGGTTTTCGCGCCCGCTTTCGCCAGCGACGGGTCTTTCGCAACTATGGCGGCGCCCGGGTCAATGACCCCGCCGCGTCCCGCCCCCCAATACGCCGAGCCGCGGCCCATTCAGGAAGACGCGGGCTATGCCGCCTGGCAGCAGAACGAAGCCGAAGATTTTTATCAGAACGAATCGGCCGATATGCCGCCGCCGCAACGGCAATTTTCCCAATCCCAACCGCAAACGATGACTGGGGCGAGCCAGCCGCAACAGCATCAACAATTCGCCGGGTCGCAACAGCAAGGTATGCCTTGGGCGGACCAGGCGCAGCCTTCGCAACAGCAAGGTATGCCCAACGCAGGCCAGCCGCAGGCTGCGCAGGCCGTGCCGGTTTGGCCGCTTGCGGGTTCGGATGCGGATGTCTTGATCGCGCCCGATTCGGCGACGGCGTCTATGCGCGGCGCGCAGAATATTCAGATAGTTTCCAAAATCGGCGGCGACGGAATGAAGATTGAAAACAACATCAACCTGACGGGCGATGCGTTTTCGGGCGGCGCCGATATGACCCATTCTTACAGCGCGCCTGCGGGCTTCAATCCATACGACGGCCAGTCGGGAATGCCGTTTATGCACGCCGAGATGCCCGAGGACGACGGCGCGTCGGTCTTGGCGATTTCCAAATCCGATCGGCGGGCGCGGCCCGAGGCTCGGCGGTATGAAACATTTGTTCAGAAGAATGCCGACCAGAAAGACATAGAGGTCGACCTGGCCGAGGATGTTCCCGCGGACGCGCCGGATGCGGTGCGGTCCTGGGTCGTGGCGTCGGGACAGAACCTGCGCGAGGTCTTGCAGACATGGTGCGACAAAGAGGGCTGGGACTTGGTTTGGAATACTCCGCGCGAATATCCCATCGCGGCGTCGGCCGTTTTCAAGGGGCGTTTTCTGGATGTGTCGAGCGCGCTGGTCAGAAACTTTTCGCGCGCCGCGCCGATTCCCTATGCGAAGTTCTACAAGGGCAACCGCGTCCTGGTCGTGAGCACGGCGGAAGAGGAATAGTTTTGCAAACGCGAAGCGTTTGCAAAGAGAGAATGAGAGAATGCAAATGCTTCGCATTTGCAGAGAATAAGAGAATGAAACTTGTTAAAAGGTTTTTGCGAAAAGTAAAAGCACTGCGGTTTTCGCGGGCTCCATTCTCTTATTCTCTTATTCTCTTATTCTCTTT